>PLHF01000002.1 GCA_003138855.1 Acidimicrobiaceae bacterium
TGAACTCCTTCGGATCCCAACCTTCGAGGATTTCGTGACCGCGTGCCCGGTCCTGGGCAAGGTCGAGGGCTACGACGAGCTGGTTCGCCACCAGGTACCCGTCCCGATGGGCCGACGACTTCCAGGTGAAGCCATATCGGGACGGGCATACTGCCACCTCGGACCCTGTCCAGCCGGATGCCGCGCCGTAGGCACCGAGGACAGTCGCAAGGTCCACGTCGTCGGCCACGTAGAGACGTGGCCACGTCCCCGCTGCGCCGGCGACAAGAGGGACGTCGAGGGCCAGGGCACCCAAGGTACCGGTCAGCCGGTAGCGTTCCGGCGGCTCGGGAGGCGGTGGAGAGGGCATCGGCGTCCAGCGAGGCTTCCACTCTTCCGCAATGGCCCAGAACAGCTGGGGGATGATCGGAAGATTGTCCGCCCCGACGAGCCCCTGGCGCCGGAGCGCAGTCAGGATCTCGGAGACCCGACCCGGAGAGCGACCGATCTCCCGGGCAAGCTGGTTCACACCGTATGACTCGAGCGGGAACCGAAGCAAGCCGAGGGCGACATCGAGGCCAGTCCCCTTGAAGATCTCCACGACCCTGCGAGAAGGCGGGCCCGTACTTGGCCGAACGTCGGCGTTTACGAAGATCCCCGCCGTGCGGATCCACAGGTGCCCACGGCGATCCAGCCAGGCCATATTGACGCGACTCAATTGCGCCCTTGCCGCCTCAGAGATGCGGTCGGCCACGATGATCGTCGGAGGGCGAGCGGACGCGTCGTGGACGTGTGCCAATAGTGCACCGTCGCTCTCCCGAACGACCTTCACCCGCTCGACGGCAAAGGGCGTACCCCCGATCTCGACCGAATCGTCCCCCAGCCAGCGCGCCTCAACTCCTACCTCCTCAAGGGCCCCGGCCAAGCCAACAAAATCGTTCGCTGTTCGTGGCACCACGAGTACAGAATAGCATCTCCGGGAGGTCTCCCCGACTGTGAATGCTGATCGAAACCTGGAGCGTGCGCCGGTCGAAAGCGGGAGCACTCCAGTCAGGCCAACAAAGGCTCCAACTCACTTTCCAACAGGGAAGGCCGGACACGCTCCTGCTCGAGGCGGATCGTGGGACCGAACCGGTCTTCGACAAGATCGCCGTAGAGCGCCCGTTCGGCCTCAGTGAGATTCAGAAGGGGTCGATTGGTCGGGCTGGGCTCTGTAACCCACTGGCGTTGGTGAGCAAGCAATGTGGCTTCATCCATCAACATCGATCGAACCGTCTCGAATCGCGAGCGGAGCCGATTGAGGATGTCGAACCCGTGTGTGTCGATGTCACCCCAGTACACGATCTCCTTTCCGACCAGCCACGGGAGCGGCCGCAACGAGGCGAGCCCGAATCCCGATCCGAACACCACGAGGGCATCGGGTACGTGAGGAAATGCCAGGTAGGTGATCTCGTTCTCCACCACGAACAGGAACCGGGAGGTCAACTCGAGTGACGCAAGCTCCTCCGTTCGCAGAGTGAATTCGGTGAGTGCCTCGGGCAAGGCCGGCTCAGATCCGAGCACACGGAAGCGCGTGTACTCGGGCTTGGCTCGGAAGCGATAGCGACGCGCAAACTCGCCCGCTGTGTAGTGCGTGTCGATTCGTCCTTCGGGCAAGACCGCCGTGAGGAGCTCGTCGAGAACCTTTCTGTGACGGTCTACGAACTTGGTGTCGACGCCCTCGACGTCGATCTGCCGCAGGTAGCGCCGCTCGGTGCGCGCCCCCCTGACCCAGGCAACGACGGCGAGCAGATCGCTCCAGATGTCTCCGTTGTTGATCGCCTTCAGCGGATGGGCACGCACCCAAGGGGCGAGCTCGGGCACGGTACCTCTCGTCTGATCGATGATCTGATCGAGGCTCCGCACCTCGGGTGTCGTGCCCAGCAGCGCGCACAGCTGGTCGAAGCTCTCGATCCGGATCCGTGCCGGCACCGAATTCGATCCGAGGCTCCGCCCCCCGATGGTCCGGCACTCCACGGCGAATCGTGCTACGCCAGCCTTGGTCCGACTATCACGGCGGAATCGCTCCGCCCACAGCACGGCTTCGTCGAATCGATCGAGCAGTTCGTCGGTCGACGGTGACTTCACCGGTAGTTCGATCGGTGTCCATTGCAGGCCCTCCGCGTACTCACGCAAGAAGCGACCTGACTTCCATCGCTTGTGCAGAGTCGCGACCAGGTCGTCCACGTTCGTCCAGGTCGTCATGGGGTGTCGGCTGTCTCCAAATCGTCGGGAACCTGGGGATCGGCACGGTTGCCGTGTTCAGCGCGGCGGCTTCGGAACTCGGTGATTGTCAGGCACTGGAGACGTGAGTAGTTGCCGCTCGGGTTGTCGACGAAGCCGACCGCGGCGACATGTGGCTCGATGACATGGATCTTCTGCAATGGGGTCACGATCAGCAGCTGGAGGCCGAGGCGGGTGAACAGGTCAAGGGCGTAGCGGGTCGAGAGCTCTGAGCCACGGTTGAACGCTTCATCGATCACGACGAATCGGAAGGCCTTCGATCGCTCAGCGCCCCAGTCCAGTTTGAACTGGTATGCCAGCGACGCGGCAAGCACCGTGTAGGCCAGCTTCTCCTTCTGCCCACCCGACTTGCCGCCCGAGTCCGTGTAGTTCTCGTATTCAACATCGTCAGCACGCCAGCGTTCGGATGCGGAGAACACGAACCACTGACGGACGTCTGTCACCCTACGGGTCCAATTGCGGTCCTGATCAGCAGTTCCCTCGCGACCCTTGAACCGCTCGATGATCTTCTTCACCTGGAGGAACTTCTCTTCCGAATACTGATCGTTGGTGACGGCACCGACCACATTG
>PLHF01000112.1 GCA_003138855.1 Acidimicrobiaceae bacterium
CTAGGCAGACCCGGGCGAGGTCCCACGCGATCGCGCTGGAGAGGCCCGCTTCGGGCAATCGCAGCACGGCCGGCGAACTCGGCGCGGCCCACATTCCTGATCAGTATCATGGATGAGGATGCAGGCAACCGGCCTCCACGGTGGTGGATTCATGGCCTCGGAGACTCGGGGAACAGCGCGTTGTCGATCGAGCTGATCCTCGTGGCCGTTGTCGTGGCGATCATGGTCGCGCTCCTTGCCGTGAGGGTGAAGCGCTCCCATGGCAGAAAAATCAGGATGGCGAGCTCCGAGGGCTACTTCGACAGGGACGTGGCCCGGTATGCGCCCGGCACGGTCGGCACCTCGCTGGTCGAGAAGTCGTTGACGGACGGTCGCCAGGCGCTCTCCCCCTCGTTCGTCTCGCCCAAATCCACGGGCTCCAGGAAGAGCGGCCCCAAGCCGGCGCACGCCCGCGCTGCGCCACCGTTCGCGGGGGACGATCGGTCCTCATCGAACAAGGTCCGTGCCTTCGACCCGTCGGAGGCCGCAGAGATGCGGCCGGCCTCCGACGCCGAACCCTCCCCTCCCGGAACGACCCCGGACCCGGCCGGGGAGTCCGTGGTGCCGGCCGCAGCCACACCGGCCCCGCCGGCGCCCTCCCCTCCAACACTCCCCCCTCTCGTACAGCCTCCCCCGCCGATCACGTCGCCAACTGGGGAACAGCAGGGCAGCTGAGAGCGGCTCTGCCGCGAGGACCGACCGTCCCGTGCCGGTCCTCCCCGGTGGGCCGCCTGTCCGGGCCCGGCCGCCGCGGTCAAAGAGCGAGCGTTGCACCGCCATCGACCACAACGGCCGCGCCGTTCACGAACCGGGACTGCTGCGAGCAGAGGAAGGCCACGATCTTGCCGAAATCCGCCGGATCGCCCATCACTCCCGAGCCTCCGAGCTCACGCATGCGGTCGGTGGCGTGGGGCCCCGGGCAGATCAGGTTCAAGGTGATGCCACTGCCTTCGGATGCCAGGTCGTGCGCAGCAGTCTTCGCCCAGGCCCACAGTCCGACCCGGGCGGTGTTGGAGAGCGCCAGGGTGGGGACCGGCTGCACCACCGAATAGGAAGTGATGCAGCAGATGCGGCCCCAACCCACGGCGCGCATGAACGGGAGCGCCTCCCTGGTCAACCGCACCGACGCGAGCAGATTGGCATTGAGAGCGGCCACGAGGGCGGCGTCGTCGAGGTCGAGGGCGCGACCCGGCGGCGGCCCGCCGGCGTTGGGGACCACGATGTCGATGCTCCCGAAGGCCTCAACGGTGGCCTCGACCAGGCGTCGGGGCGCGTCGGGGTCGGTGATGTCGTCGGCCCGGGTCTCCACCTCTGCGCCGAGGGCCCGGAGCGATGCCCGCGCCTGGGCAAGGCTCTCCTCGTTGCGGGAGGACAGCAGCACCCGGACCCCTTCGGCCGCCAGGGCATCAGCTGTGGCCCTTCCCAGGCCGCGCGATCCGGCGACCACCAGCGCTGCCTTCCCCTCGATTCCCAGGTCCATCTCGAGCCTCCCTATCCTTCGACGACCACCAGGCCGTGCTCGGCCGAGTTGAGCGGCTCCGGCAGACCGTCGCCACCGATGACCACGATGTCCTCCAGGCGCATGCCGAACCGGCCCGTTCGGTAGATCCCCGGCTCCACCGAGAACGCGTGGCCCGGGCGCAGCAGCTCGCCGTTCCCCGACACCAGGTAGGGGTCTTCGTGCTCCTCGATCCCTATCCCATGGCCTGTCCGGTGCACGAAGAGGGCACCGAGGCCGGCGGACGCGATGATCTCCCTGGCCACGTGGTCGACGTGCTCCGCGGTGACCCCCGACCGGGCTGCCGCCACCGCCGCCTGCTGGGCGGACAGCAGGACCTGGTAGCACTCGTCGACCTCGCTGGACGGGGCGCCGGTCACGACCGTCCGGGTGATATCCGAGCAGTAGCCGACGTCGCCGTCGACCGAGAGGGCCCCCCCGAAGTCGCACACCACCGTCTCACCCGGACCGATCACCCTGCCGCCCGGCTCGTGGTGGGGGCTGGCGGCATTGGGCCCGCTCCCGACGATGGCGAAGTTGACCTGACTGTGGCCCTCGGAGATCAACAGGGCCCCGAGCTCGCCGGACACCTCCAACTCGGTGCGCCCGATCAGCCCGATCTCGCCTCCCTGCAACTTGGCCGCCACCCGGTCGGCGGCTGCCCCGGCCCGGCGCAACGCCTCCAGCTCGGACGCATCCTTGATGGCCCTGATCGGCGAGGTGACCGTCGACGCCGACACCCACCCGGCGTCCGGCAGCCGGCCCTGCAGCTCGATCAACGTGGTGGCCCAGGCCCGATCCGAGACGGCGAGCCGGAGAACGCCACCCCGGCGGCCCGAGCCGCCCAGCACCGAGCACACGTGATCGATCGGATCCTCTGCATCGGCCCACGGCAGCACGGTGAAGAGGTCGCCGGGCGGCGGTACCCGCGGCGCCTCCAGGGCGGGGACCACCAGGACGGGATCGCCCGTGGCCCGGAGCACGAGCATGGTCAGGCGCTCCAACGGCATGGCCCGATAACCGGTCAGCCAGGGCAGGTCGGCGCCGTGGGAGAGCAGGATGGCATCCACCTCCAACTCCTCCATCCGGTTCCGTACCCGGCAGATCCGCGTGTGGCGTGAGGCCCGGGCCGACTGGGACAAGGCGGTCACCACGGGTTCACGATGCCGTGGTGGTGGCGGTGAAGGCGGTGGCCGACGGGAGCCCCTCGGCCACGGTGCCAACGGGCCTACCCGGGACGGACGCCTCTGCCGCCTGCCGGGCGTGATAGCTCGAGCGGGTGAGCGGCGACGCCTGTACATGGGCGAATCCCATGGCCATGCCGGCATCTCGCAGGCGATCGAACTCCGCGGGTGCCCACCACCGGGCGACCGGAAGGTGGCGCCTGCTCGGACGCAGGTACTGCCCGAGGGTCACGATGTCCACGCCGACCCCTCGGAGGTCTGCCAGGGTGGACAGCACCTCGCCCTCCCGTTCCCCCATGCCCAGAATGATCCCCGACTTGGTGGTGAGGCCGGTCTCCTTGGCCCGGGCCAGCACGGCGAGGCTCCGGGCGTACCCGGCCGACGGCCGGACGGCCCGCTGCAACCTGGCCACCGTCTCGATGTTGTGATTGAGCACGTCGGGACGCGCACCGAACACGGTCTGCAACGAGGGCTCGTCACCTTTGCAGTCGGAGATGAGTACTTCGACGACGGTCCGGGGGGCCCGGCGCCGAACGGCGGCGATGGTCGAGGCGAACGCCCCCGCTCCGCCGTCGGACAGGTCGTCGCGCGCCACGCAGGTGATCACCGCGTGGGCCAGGTTCATCCGCTCCACCGCCTCGGCCACCCGCTCGGGCTCACCTGCATCGAGGGGAAGGGGACGCCGGGTGTCGACCTGGCAGAACCCGCAGGCGCGGGTGCACCGTGTGCCGTTGATCATGAACGTGGCCGTTCCGACCGACCAGCACTCGTAGATGTTCGGACAGCCGGCTTCTTCGCAGACGGTGACGAGATCGAGGTCACGAAGGCCGTGCTGGAGGCCCAGATAGTCGTCGGCCATCCGGGCCTTTGCCCGCAGCCAAGGGGGTTTGCGCTCGCCCAGGGCAAGGCCCGCCGCGGGATCGACGCCCGACCGCACCAGGCGCCGGTCGAGGGTGCTCCCACCGGCACGGCCACGGGTGAAGCCGACCGCCACCGGTTGGCCCCCGGCGCCGGGGGCGGCGGAAGGACCGGGATCGGCCTCGGCCACCGCAGGCTGGTCGCTCGTCGCCCCGTCGGTCACCCGCTGGACGTCCTCCACCGGGCCCCAGGCCGCCCGGGCGGCGGCGATTACCGCGTCGACGGCCTCGGACATGGTGGCCGCGCACCCTTCGGCGGCCAGCGACGTGGCCTTCTTGTCGGCGATCCCGCACGGCACGATGTGCCCGAACATGGAGAGATCGGTTCGAACGTTGAGTGCGAACCCGTGGGTGGTGCGCCCACGCGAGGTCCGCACACCGATGGCGCAGATCTTCCTCGGGCCCGACGACTCGGACGCCGGACGTTCGTCGAGGCCCACCCAGACCCCCGGGTAGCCGGACAGCCTGCCCACGCCGGCCTCGGGCAATCCCAGTGCGACCAGGGCGTCGATGACCACCTGCTCGACCCGGTGCACGTGCTCGGGTCCGCGGTGGGGGCCGGGCCCCACGGTCAGGAGCGGATAGCCGACCAACTGGCCCGGGCCGTGGTAGGTGACATCACCGCCCCGATCGACTCGGATCAGCTCGGCTCCCACCGATGCCGGGTCGACCAGCACGTGGCCCTCGTCGGCGTTGGTCCCCAGGGTGTACACCGAGGGGTGCTCCAGCAGCAGGAGGTAATCGTCCAAGGTGCGGCCGGCCAGGGCGCGTTGCAGCGCCCATGCCTCGCCGTAGGGGACACGGCCCAGCCAGCGGACTCTCACCAGGGTTCGACCGTCGACCGAGGCCGCGCCAGGGCCCTAGAGCTCGCCGGCCCAGTCACGTTCGTCCAGGATCTGCGCCAGTCGGGCGAGGAACCGGGCCACATAGGCGCCGTCGACCGCCCGGTGGTCGAAGTTCATCGCCACCAGGCCCACCGAATGAATGGCGATCGCCTCGCCGCCATCGGGCATGTCGACCACCACCGGCTTGCGGGAGACGCCGTCCGTGGAGAGGATGGCCACCTGGGGTTGGTTGATGATGGCCCCGGTGATCAGCGTCCCGAACGGTCCCGCATTGGTGATCGAGAACGTTCCCCCGCTGATGTCGTCGAGGCTCAGCCGCTTGGTACGGGCCCGATCGGCCACGTCCCTGATCCGTCGGGCCATTCCCCTCAGGTTCAGTTCCTCGGCATTGTGGACCACGGGGACGATGAGCCCCTCGTTGTCGAGGTCGACGGCGATGCCCAGGTTGATGCCGTGGTGGACGATCAGCGCGTCCTCGCCCACCGAGGCATTGAGATGGGGGTACTCGGCCAGCGCCTCGACCGTGGCCAGGGCGGCGAACGGGAGATAGGTGAGACCGAACCCCTCCTCCGCCTTGAAGCGGTCGCCGTGGGCCCGCCGCACCAGTTCGACCCGTTCGTAGTCGATCTCCTTGACCATCAGCGTGTGCGCGGAAGTGGCCTTCGACCGGGTCATGTGCTCGGCGGTACGACGCCGGATGTTGGTGAAAGGGACGACCTCGTCCCTCACCGGGGTACCCGTCCCGTGTGCCTGCTCCCCCGCCCGGTCGGCCCGGTCCGCCCGGGGGGGCGCCGCCCGTGCGGGCGCCGGGACCCCTCCGGTGGACGACGACCCGTCCTGGCCCGCGATGCTCGGTACGGGGGAAGGCTCCATCGCCGCCGCCGGTCCCGATGGTCCGCCGGCGGCGATCAGCGACTCGACGTCGCCGCGGGTGATCCGCCCACCGAGGCCGGTGCCGGTGACTGCCGACGGATCGATGCCGTGTTCGTTGAGCAGCCTGCGGACCACCGGTGACAGCACCAGCCCGGCGCCCGTGGCCGACGCACCGTCGGCCGTCGGCGCAGTGACCGGTGGTCGGGGCGCCGGTGCCGACGGCTGTGCGGCCGGCTGTGCGGCTGGCTGCGCGGCCGGTGCCACGGTGTCCAGCTTGGGCTCGTCGGGCAGCGGCGCGGCCGACCCCGCCTCGGCCGGTGCCGTGCCCGATCCGGCGTCCCCGCCCGCGACCGACCCGTCGCCGCCGATGACGGCCAGGGTGACCCCCACGTCCACCGTGTCGCCCTCCTCCACCAGGATGGAGGTGAGCACGCCTGCCGCCGGGGACGGGACCTCGGAGTCGACCTTGTCGGTGGACACCTCGAACAGGGGCTCGTCCCTGGCCACGGTGTCCCCCACCGCCTTCAGCCACTTGGTGATGGTGCCTTCGGTCACCGTCTCGCCCAGCTGGGGCATCGTCACATCAGGCAAGGTGCAGCCCCCTTCCGGTCAGGGCCAGCACCGTCTCGCCGAACGACTCCGACAGGGACGGGTGCGGCTGGATGAACTGGGCGACCTCGTCGGCAGTCGCCTCCCAGTTGACGGCCAGGTATCCCGCGCCGAGCTGCTCGGTCACCCACGGTCCGACCATGTGGACCCCGAGAATCCTCCCGGTTGCCCCATCGGGTCGGCGTTCGGCCACGACCTTCACCATTCCCTCGGTATCGCCGATGATGCGGGCCCGGCTGTTGCCGCCGAAGGGATCCTTCTTGACGACCACGTCGTAGCCGGCCTCACGGGCGGCGGCCTCGGTCAGCCCGGCGAAGGCCACCTCGGGATGGCAGTAGATGGCCCAAGGGACCCGCTCGTAGGCGACCGGCACCACCGGTTCGCCCAGGATGCTCTTGACCACCACGATCGCCTCGGCGAAGCCGACGTGGGCCAGCTGCGGCGTGGCGACGACGTCGCCTACCGCCCAGACACCGTCCGCACCGGTCCGCATCGTCTCGTCGGTGACGACGAACTCCCGGTCGTCCACTGCCACCCCGGTGCCCTGGGCGAGGAGCCCCTCGGTGCGGGGACGGCGACCGACGGAGACGACCACGGCATCCACGGCGAGCTTCTCGCCGTCCTCGTAGGAGACGACGGTCCCCTTCCCCGAGGGGTCCGGGGTGTGGCCCTGCAGCCGGGCATCCACCTTGACGTCGATGCCCCGCTTGCGGAACGACCGGGCGACGGTCCGGACCACGTCGTCGTCGCACCCGTTGAGGATCGCCGGCAATGCCTCGAAGACGGTGACCGTGGAGCCGAGGTCGCTCAGTAGCGATGCGAACTCGCATCCGATGGCGCCTCCCCCGATGACCGCCACCGACTCGGGCAGCGCCTCGAGGGAGAGAAACTCGTCGGACGTCATCACGATGGTCCCGTCGATGTCGAACCCCGGGATGGTGCGCGGCACGGAGCCCGCGGCCAGCACGACGTCCGTTCCGGTGATCTCCGTGCTCGAACCGTCGTTGCCCACGATGCGAACCCGGTGGTCGGGGAGCAGGGTGCCGCTGCCGCTGAACACGGTGACCCCCTTGCCCTTCAAGAGGCCCGTCAGCCCCATGAACAACTGCTCGACCACCTGCTGCTTCCGCTTCTGGCTCACCGAGAAGTCCAGAGTCGGGCCACCGCCATCGGTGCCCATGGTGATACCGAACTCGCCGGAGCGGGTCACGGTGCGATGGACGGCCGCCGTCTCGAGGAACTCCTTGGCCGGCACACACCCGCGGTGGAGGCAGGTGCCACCCACCTTGTCCAGTTCCACCACGGCCACCGACAGGCCGGCCGAACTCGCGTAGAGGGCGGTGGCATACCCGCCGGGTCCGCCGCCGATGACGACGATGTCGAAGCGCTGCTGGACCCCTTCCCCTCGGTCGACTCCCCCCGGGGCCGTCTTCTGCGTTGCCACCTCGGGTGCCGTGGGAACCACCTCCATCAAGTCGTCTCTCCGTCCGCGGGGGACGGGGCCAGCCTACCGGGCCGCCGCATCCCTCGGCCTCCGGTAGGTTGCGGCAACCGCCCGGACCCGAAGACCTCTGAGGACGCTCCCGTGGTCAAGTCGGGTCAGGCCCCGTCGGGCTTGCGCCCCCACGCCGAGATCATCGGCGACGTGGCGACATCCAGCTCGCCCGAGGCCAGAGCAGCCAGGTACCGCTCGATCTCCTCGGCCGTGGCGATCGCCTCGGTGACGAGTCGATCGCGAGTCTGCTCCACGGTAGCGCGCTCCAACACCGTGCAGGACGGGGAGGTGATCGGGAAGTAGGCGTCGGCCTCTACCTCGACCAGCCCTCCTTGGCGGAGCACTCGGGGCAGCGTTCGTCCGTAGGCGAGGTCCGCGCCCCGTTGGCCCATGAGCGTGCGCACGTCCCGGCGGATCTTGTTGGCCAGGCGCTGCTCGTCCCCGTACTCGTCCAGGCAGGCCAGCGGTTGGAGTCCCGGGTCGGCGTCCTCCACCAGGAGCCAGCCGCCGGGCCGGAGCACCGCGATCAACTCGGAGACCACCTCGGCCCGTCGGGGGACGTGGACGAGGACCAGGCGGGCGTGGACCAGGTCGAAGGGACCCGGTGGCGGCGCCTCGGCGCCCACCTCGTGCCGACGCACCTCGAAGGACCTCTGTCCGGGGCCGGTGATCCACGAGAGGTCGATGTCGGTGGCCAGCACCGAGCCCTCGACGCCCACCCGCTCGGCGAGCCACGCAGCGACCGTCGGTCCCCCGGCACCGACCTCCCAGCAGTGCCAGCCCCGGGCGATCCCGATGCGCTCGATGTGCCGGAAGGTCGACGGGTCGAACAGCTCCGCGAGTGCACGTAGGCGCTTGCCGGCCTCCGACTGCCGGTTGGCGAGCAGATACCCGTCGGTCATGAGGGCACGGTCACGAGAGCATGGTCAAGGCGACCCGATCACGACAGCACCCGTCGCCGGAAGTTCCGGAGGCCGATCCCGAGGAAGAGCGCCAGAAAGCCGATCAGCACCGGGTACACCACATAGAGGTGCATGTGGGGGGCATCGGTCAGGGCCGCCCGCATCCCCTCGTTGACGTAGATGAGAGGATTGATCAACACCACGATCTGCAGCCAGTGCCAACCCGCGGCCTGGACCGGGGCCAGGCGGGTCCACTGGTAGTAGGTGCCGCCCAAGAAGGTGACCGGCAAGATGATGAAGCCGAACATCAGGCCGATGTTACGCGGCTCGAAGCTCGTCCCGAGCAGCAGGCCGAGCGATGCCATCGTCACGCAGGCCAGGGGTACCAGGGTCACGATGATCCACCAGTGCAGTGTGATGTGGGCCTCGACCCCCTTGGCATGGACGACCGACGCGATGGGGAGCACGAGTGCCGCCGAGATGAGGCCCTGCACCGCCCCCGACAGGACCTTGGCCATGGCCACCAGCCAGATCGGGCACGGCGCCTGCACCCGGTCCTCGATCTCGCGGGTGTAGCCGAACTCCTGGGACATGGTGAGGGCGACGGACTGGACACCCTGGAAGAGGATGGAGATCCCCACAACGCCGGGGACGAGCACGGTGGCGAAGGCCGACTCCGTTGCCGGACCGCCCCCGCCACCGATGCCCTGGCCGATCTTCGGGAAGACGTAGAGGAAGACGAAGCACAAGAGGAACGGCTGCACGAGGGTTCTGACCACGAACTCGAAGACGTGCTTGCGCAGGACCAGAAGGTCGCGGAGGATGAGCGCCCACAGGGCGATGCGGCTGGCGCCGAACGCCGACCTGGTCGGGGCCATCCCCACGTGGGCGGGGGGAGCGCTCGCCTCGAGCGTGCTCACGACTCCCGTAGCTCCTTGCCGGTGAGATTGATGAATACCGTCTCCAGTGTCGGCTCGGTGACCGAGAGGTCGAGGACGGGGAAGCCGGCCTCCTCGGCGGCGTTGACGACCATCGGCAGCAATCGGTCCTTCCCTCTCACATTGAGCTCCACGCCACCCTCGATGGCCCGGGACCCGGTCACGCCGGGCACGCCCTGGGTGAGCGCACGGGCCAACTCGTCCCGGTCCCCCCCGGCCATGACGGTGACGATGGTGTCCGCATCGACCTGCTCCTTCAGCGCCGCGGGTGTGTCGAGGGCCAAGATCCTCCCATGGTCCATGATGGCCACCCGCTCGCAGAGTTGGTCGGCCTCCTCCATGTAGTGGGTGGTGAGCAAGATGGTCTGCCCCTCGTCGTTCAGCTCCCGGAGGGTGTCCCACAGCGCCAGCCGGCTCTGCGGGTCGAGGCCGGCGGTGGGCTCGTCGAGGAACAGGACGGCGGGCCGGTGGAAGATGGCCCGGGCCACCATCAGGCGCTGCGCCATGCCGCCGGACAGGGCATAGACCGAGGCGCCGGCCCACTTGTCCAGCTGGAACTGGGCCAGCAGGGCGGTGGCCGTGTTGCGGGACTCCTTGGCCGAGATGCCGAACAGGCGCCCGTGGAAGTAGAGGTTCTCCCACACGGTGAGCTGCCGGTCCAGCGTGTTCTGCTGGCTGACGATGCCGAGGATCTGCTTGGCCAGGGCCGGGTGCGCCACCACGTCGATGCCGCCCACGAAGGCCTGCCCGGAGGTCGGGATCACCCGGGTGGTGAGCATGCCCGCCGTGGTGGTCTTGCCGGCCCCATTGGGGCCGAGTAGCCCGAAGATCTCGCCGGTGCCGACCACCAGGTCGAGCTCGTCGACGGCGCGGAAGTCCGCGCCGGAGTAGACCTTGGTGAGCCCGACCGTGCGGATGATCGGGCCGGCAAGGGCCGCCTGATCGGCGCCAGGGGTGGAGACGGTGGTGGTCATGGCTCTCGGAGCGACCATACCGTGAGCCCGACCGGACCCGCTCCGGCCGGACCTGCCCGGACTACTTGGGGGGCATCCGGATGCCGCCGTCGAGTCGGATGACCTCGGCGTTCAGGTAGCTGTTCTTTGCGATGTGGGCCACCAGTTCGCCGAACTCGGCCGGGTTGCCGAGTCGCTTGGGGAAGTTCACCGACTGGGCCAAGGCCTCGCGAGCCTCGTCGGGCAGCAGGGCGAGCAGCGGGGTGTCGAACAGGCCCGGGGCGATGGCCAGCACCCGGATTCCCACCACGGCCAGGTCGCGGGCAGCCGGCAGGGTCATGCCGACGATCGCCCCCTTGGAGGCGGAGTAGGCGAGCTGGCCGATCTGGCCGTCGAACGCTGCCACCGACGCAGTGTTGACGATCACGCCGCGTTCGCCGTCGGCCTGGGGCTCGATGGTGGCCATGGCCGAGGCTGCCCGGGTCATCACGTTGAACGTGCCGATGACGTTCAGGGTCTGGATGAACTGGAAGACGCCGAGCTCGTGGGGGCTGCCGTCACGGTTGATGACCCGACCGACCCAGCCGGTACCCGCACAGTTGACCACGATGCGCAGATTGCCACCGTCGGCCGCCTGGTCGACGGCCTTCTGGCAGTGCTCGGGATCGGTGACGTCCCCGCCGACGAAGTTGGCACTGCCGCCGATCTCGGCGACGACTTCCCTGCCCCGCTCCTCGTTGCGGTCGAACACGGTGACCCGCACGCCCTCGGCGGCGAGCTTGCGGGCGGTGGCCTCTCCGAGGCCCGATGCGCCGCCGGTGATGATTGCTGAACTTCCGTTGATCTCCATGCCGGCAGGTTACGGGAGGGACGGCCCCGCGCCAAAACCGACCCGCGTCCCCCTCATCCGAACCGGCGGGCCCGCCCTCATCGGCCCTGTCGGGCCGCGGCCTCGGTGGCCAGCATGTCGACCACGTCGTTCATCCGGTCGCCCGAGTGGCCTTTCACCCAGTCGAAGGTGACCCGGCGGGAAGGGTCGAGGGCAAGTTCGAGCAGCTCCTCCCACAGCTCCCGGTTGGCCACCGGTTTGCCCTGCGAGTTGCGCCAGCCCCTGCGCTTCCACCCTTCCCACCACCGGTGGTTGAAGCAGTTGACCACGTAGGTCGAGTCGCTGATCACGTGGACGGGGCCACTCAGCGACTCGAGGGCCTTGACCACCGCGGTCACCTCCATCCGCTGGTTGGTGGTGTGGGCCTCCCCCCCGCTGCCCGACGGGCCACCGTCCACCGCCCACGCCCAACCGCCCGGCCCGGGGTTCCCCAGGCATGAGCCATCGGTGTACACGACGGTCATCGCCCGTCCGAGAGGAAGTTCCACGTCCATCGGGACAGCATGCCCGGTCCCGAGCGCCGTCGAGTGCACGGTCGGGGAAGGCGCCCGGTCGGGAAACAGGTGCGGACTTCCGCGCCATGGCTCCGGGTATCATCAAGGGTCAAATGCTCTTCGATGGTGTCAGTCACCAACTACCCGACATCGACCCTGGAGAAACCTCGGAGTGGCTGGACGCCTTCGACGACGTGGTCGACGCCAGGGGCCGGAACCGGGCCCGGTACCTCCTGATGCGGCTGCTGGAGCGGGCCGGCCACAAGCAGGTCGGCTTCCCGGCCACGGTTTCCTCGCCCTATGTCAACACCATCCCGTCGGACGAGGAGCCCGGATTCCCCGGGGACGAGCTCCTCGAACGGCGCATCAGGGCCTTCATCCGCTGGAACGCGGCGGTGATGGTGACCCGGGCCAACATCCGCTCGGAGGCGATCGGGGGCCATCTCTCCACGTATGCCAGTTCGGCCGCCCTCTACGAGGTGGGCTTCAACCACTTCTTCCACGGCAAGGACGGCGGCCGGCCCGGGGACCAGGTGTACTTTCAGGGGCACGCGTCCCCCGGCATCTACGCCCGGGCATTCGTCGAGGGCCGGCTGTCCGAGGCGCAGCTCGACAATTACCGTTTCGAAGTGGGGGGCGACGGGCTCTCCTCCTACCCCCACCCCCGACTGATGCCCGACTTCTGGGAGTACCCGACGGTGTCCATGGGCCTCGGCCCGCTCAACGCCGTCGCCCAGGCCCACGTGAGCCGCTACCTCCACGCTCGGGGGATAGCGGACACATCGGACAGTCGGGTGTGGGGGTTCGTCGGGGACGGCGAGTTCGACGAGCCCGAGACCATCGGCCTGCTCGGGATGGCGGCCCGGGAGCACCTCGACAACCTGACGCTGGTGGTCAACTGCAACCTGCAGCGGCTGGACGGGCCGGTGCGGGGCAACGGCAAGGTCATCCAGGAGTTCGAGGCGCTCTTCCGGGGCGCCGGATGGAACGTCATCAAGGTGATCTGGGGCCGCACCTGGGACGCGCTCCTGGCCAAGGACGTCGACGGGGTGCTGCTCAACAAGATGAACTCGACCGTCGACGGCGAGTTCCAGAAGTACGCCACCGAGTCCGGTGCCTACATACGCGAGCACTTCTTCGGACCGGACCCCCGGCTGGGTGAGCTGGTCGCCCACCTGTCGGACGAGGAGCTCCAGAGCCTCCCTCGGGGTGGGCACGACTACCGCAAGCTCTACGCCGCCTACAAGGCGGCGACGGAGCACAAGGGCGCCCCCACCGTCATCCTGGCCAAGACAGTCAAGGGATGGACCCTCGGGCCGGAGATCGAGGCCCGCAACGCCAGCCACCAGATGAAGAAGATGACCAAGCGCCAGTTGCTGGCCCTGCGCGACCGGCTGTTCCTGCACGACGAGATCCCGGAGCACGCGCTCGATGCCGACCTGCCTCCGTACTACCGGCCCGCGCCCGACGAACCGGCGGCCCTCTACCTCGCCGATCGACGCCGGTCCCTCGGCGGGCCGCTCCCGAGCCGGGTGGTCCGGTCCAAGGTGCTCGCCGCTCCGAAGGAGGCTGCCTTCGCAGACCTGCTGGCCGGCTCCGGCCGCCAGGGCGTCTCGACCACCATGGCCTTCGCCCGACTCCTTCGCTCCCTGGTCCGCGACCCCTCGGTCGGGCCGCGCATCGTCCCCATCGTGGCCGACGAGGCGCGGACCTTCGGACTCGAGTCGCTGATCAGCGAGGTACAGATCTACGCACCCGACGGCCAGCGCTACACGCCGGTCGATGCCGGGCTCGCCCTGCACTACGCCGAGAGCGCCACGGGCCAGGTGCTCCAGGAGGGGATCAGCGAAGCCGGGGGCATGGCAGCATTCACGGCGGCGGCCACCTCGTATGCCACGTGGGGCGAGCCCCTCATCCCCTGCTACCTCTTCTACTCGATGTTCGGCTTCCAGCGGACGGGGGACCTCCTGTGGGCCCTCGGTGACTGCCGCGGGCGCGGGTTCCTCCTCGGATGCACGGCCGGCCGAACCACCCTCAACGGCGAAGGGCTCCAGCACCAGGACGGCCACTCGCTCCTGCTGGCCTCCGTGGTGCCCAACGTTGCGGCCTACGACCCGGCGTTCGCGTACGAGGTGGCCACCATCGTCGAGGACGGCATCAGGCGGATGACCGGCCCGGAGCCGGAGGACCGGTTCTGGTACCTCACCCTCTACAACGAGAACTACCCGATGCCTGCGCTGCCGGTGGATCCGGCCGAGACGGATCGGGTGCGCACGGGGATCATCAAGGGCCTCTACCGGTTCGCCTCCGGCGGTCCGGGTTCGGCCCGGGCCACGCTGCTCTTCTCGGGGACGGCGTGGCAGGCGGCGATGACGGCCCGCGACCTGCTGTCCACCGAGTGGGGCATCGCTGCCGACGCGTGGTCGGTCACCTCGTACAAGTCGCTCCGCGAGGACGCCATCTCGGTCGAACGGTGGAACCGCCTGCACCCGGCGGACCCCGAACGGATCCCCCATGTGACCGACTGCCTCGCCCACTCCGAGGGCCCGATCGTGGCGGTGACCGACTACATGCGATCGGTCCCCGACCAGGTCGCACGGTGGATGCCACGGCGCTTCGTGTCGCTCGGGACCGACGGGTTCGGGCGCTCCGACACCCGGGAGGTGCTGCGCCGGCACTTCGAGGTCGATGCGGCCCACGTGGTGGTGGCCGTGCTCCGCTGCCTGGCCGCTGAAGGCGTGATCCCCGCGGGCACGGTGGGCGAGGCGATCGACCGCTACGGCATCGACACGGCAGCCGCCGACCCCTGGAATTCGTAGCGCCCCTCCGCCGGGGTGGCGGGCCGATCGTCCGTGGCTCCCCTACAGTGTGCCGACCCGGTGTTCCTGACGGGCCCGTGCCGGGCCGCCGGCGCGCACCACGGACACAGGACGCTCTCGTCGACATGAAACCCTGGGTTGCCAGCAGGCTCGATGCGCTGTCCGTTGCCGTGCGACGGCCGGGACACGTCAAGGTCCCCGAGGTCACCGTCTACTTCTGGGTCACCAAGGTGCTGACCACCGCCATGGGGGAGTCGACCTCGGACGGGCTGGTCCACCAGCTGGGCCCCGGCATCGCTGTTCCGTTGGCCGGCCTCGGCCTGGCGGCATCGCTGGTGCTCCAGTTCCGCACCAAGGGCTACGTGCCATGGGTCTACTGGCTGGCCGTGGTGATGGTCGCCATCTTCGGGACGATGGCCGCCGATGTCCTGCACAAAGGCCTCGGGGTCCCCTACGCCGCCTCGACGACGTTCTTCGCCGTCGTCCTGGCCGTCATCTTCGTGGTCTGGCACCGGTTCGAGAGAACCCTCTCCATCCACAGCATCACCACTCCCCGACGCGAGGCGTTCTACTGGGCGGTGGTGATGGCCACCTTCTCCCTCGGCACCGCGGCGGGCGACATGACTGCGACCACCCTGGGCCTCGGCTACTTCGCCTCGGGCCTGTTGTTCACCCTGTTGATCGCCTTGCCCGCGCTCGCCTACCGGCTGCTCGGCCTCAACGCCGTGGTGGCCTTCTGGACGGCCTACATCCTGACCCGGCCCCTCGGAGCCTCCTTCGCCGACTGGTTCGCCGTCCCCCACTGGCGCGGCGGCCTCGGGCTCG
The DNA here is from genome assembly GCA_003138855.1 of Acidimicrobiaceae bacterium. Classification (GTDB taxonomy): domain Bacteria; phylum Actinomycetota; class Acidimicrobiia; order Acidimicrobiales; family RAAP-2; genus Bog-756. Next base: position 15,281 of record PLHF01000112.1, read on the forward strand.
GCGCCGGCCTGGTCAGCGTGGTGTTGGGCATCGCCATCATCGGCCTCGTCGGCTACCTCAGCGCCACCCACCGGGATGCACCCGACGAGCACGCCGACCGCCCGGCGCAGTGACCGACGGGCCGGGCAGCGGGCCAACGGGAGGGCCGGCCACGACGCTCCGGCTAGCCTGACGCCGTGATCCAGGTGACCGGCGACGAAGCCGCAGACAGACTCCTCTCGGACGACCCGTTGGCCCTGCTGATCGCCATGATCCTCGACCAGCAGGTGCGAAAACAATGGAGCGCTCGGTAGGGAACGAGACCCCGGCGTCTCCTCGGACCGGACGAGAGAAGGGCGGAAGTAGCGCCACTGTTCTCGCTCGTACCGGATCCCTGGACACGGAGATCAGCGTCCCAACGGTGCCACGTCCAAACTCTTTCTCAAACGATAGGTATCTATCTAATAAGAAAGAGGCCTATGCTATGTGATCATGGACATGGGAGACCCTACGAGGTCGATCACACCCACACTCGATGGACCCGTCCTCGCCGCGCTGGCCCGTTCGGGCCGTCCTCTCACGGTGGGTGAAGTGGCCGCTGAGACTGTGCGCGGCTCGGAGATCGGTGTGCGTAGATGCCTGGCACGACTGGTCACCCAGGGACTGGTACAGGCCACGGAGATGGGGCGGAATCGGGTCCACGAACTCAACAGAGAGCACGTCGCTGCCCCCATTGCCACCACGATGGCTGATCTTCGCATCGAGCTCTGGCGTCGCATGCGAAAAGAGCTCAGTGGCTGGAAGCCTAAGCCTCTCTATGCCTGCGTCTTCGGTTCGGCGGCACGGGGTGACGGTGACGCCGGCAGCGACGTGGACCTGCTCCTGGTGCACCCACCGTTCCCGGGCGAAGCCAAACCACCCCGGAAGGCGAATGTGATCGACGCCGTGGCGGCCTTCATGACTGCTCCGATGCCCGCCTCCCCCGCTGAGGCCACGCGGTGGCCGCGCCACGTCGACAAGCTGCGTGCCAATGTGCTCCTGTGGAGTGGCAATCCGCTCCAGGTTGTGGATCTCTCCTTCGCCGAATGGGTGGACAGGAGGGGCAACACCGCCCTGATCGCCGAGATCGACCGAGACGCGATCGAACTCGTGGGCGGTTCGATCGTTGGCGACCTGGCCCATACGAATCGGACGGTGTAGTCAGCATGGCCAAAGCCCTCCGAACAGCGCAGTGTGGCAAGCAGGAAGCGCGTGTGCGCCTGGCAACGGCTCGGGCGTATCTCGAAGTCGCCACCACGGTCCTCGCCGAACAGTCTCGTGATGAGATTCTCAATGTGGCCGCCGGGCTGGCCGTTCTCGATGGAATCGCCGCATCCGATGCCATCTGTTGTGCGCGACTTCGCAGCCTCTCTCGAGGGGATGACCATCGAAGGGCGGCCGATCTCCTCAAGACAGCCGTGCCCGACGGAGCCAAGCTGTCCGCATCATTTGCTCGCCTACTCGATGTGAAGGACGAGGCTCACTACGGCGTCATTGTGGTGTCCCCTCGGAAAGCTCGCAACGCTGTTGGGTGGGCTGCGAGTCTGGTGGCACGGGCCGGCGACGAAGTCGAACGGTGAATGGAGCTCGCATACGCTGGCGCTATGTCCCTCTATCTGAGCGGCGATGAAGCCGCCAATAACCTCCTGAGTACCGATCCGCTAGCGCTAGTTGTGGGCATGGTCCTCGACCAGCAGAAGTCTGTGGGCGGCCAGCAGATTCAACAGGAGCGTCAGCTCCCCCGTACGGGCTTGGGGACCTGCACTTCGCGCGGGTCGAGCACCGACAATGGCCTCAGCGCCAAGATTGCGAAGCATCCCCTACCGAACCGGGCACATTGGGGATGGACTGGTGGCACGGTGCCGGTGCCCGGTTGGCTCCTCCGTGACAGTGACTAGCTTCGGCCTCGGTTGGGATGACGTTGGTCGATCGATCCCTCGACCAACGTCCGAGAGACGTTGCCGTTGTAATAGGACCCGTCGTCGTAGGACCCTACGGCGAGCCAGTCCGCCCGGGCACCACACGACACCCCGGAGAGTTGGTTGGTCTGGGTCGAGGCGTTGGGGCTGGGGACGATCGTCCGCGGGGCCGAGGCAGCCTCGGCTGGAGGCGCCGCTGAAAGGACAGTCACCCCGGCGGTGACAGTAACGAGGACCGAGCCGAGCACCACCCAATAGCTGCGCAGCCGTGCAAGCACGGACTGAGCGAGCAATAGAAAGGCATGAGAGAGAACAGCCACCGTACACTCGCATTTCGGGGAGTCAGCGACCGCCCAGGTCATTCCCCGACTCAGCATCTCACGGCGGGGATCCGCACGCGGCATAGCCGTTCCGCAGAGGAAGAATCGCATCTGAGGGGGCGTTCGTGAGGAGTCAGCCCGCCGACCTGGGGCGACACAGGTGGGCCAATCCCGCTTCCGACGGTACCTGCCCTGATCGGGGAGCCTGCTACTTCATCACCGGTTCGATGGCGCATCCCACGTCACTCGACGAGGATGGGTACCGGGCGCTGGTTGGCGTCGTGAACCCAAGGGAGGTCCGCCTCATGGACATCATACGTAACGCCGATGGCACGCTCGTCGTTCCGGTAGCAACGGGAAGAAAGCATTCAGACGATGATGTCGAAGTGGTCGGACCGGTCGAGCCTGAGAGGAAAACGACGCAGATCGAGACTGGTCCGGCGACCCGGCTCCTTCATCCGGGCGAAGGAGGGTACGACGAGGCGCTAGCAGAATGGGACCTCCAACAGAATCCTGATCGTGCGCCGGTTGTCTCGACGGCCAGCGGTCGACAAGAGGCAATGACTCTCGTTCACGAAGTAGCGACCTCACCAGACCATGCAGTCACTTCAGCAGTGGAGGCACTCGACGATCCTGAGGCGAGTGGTGAGGCATTGCGCCATGTTCTCGTCGGCGGTGTCCATTCGGTTGAAGACTTTTCAGCCGAGGTCGCAGAGGCGGAGGGTGGGGAGCCATTGCCCGCTCACGAGACTACGAAAATCATCGGTGAGATCCTGACCGAGCTTGATTGATGCTCAGCTCGGCATCGTGTGCCGGGACCGGGTCACTATCCAGGCGACCCGAGCTCCCGACTAGCCTAAAACAGTGCTCTACCTCTCAGGCGACGAAGCTGCAGACAGGCTGCTCACGAACGACCCCTTGGCTCTTCTCCTTGGAATGGTCTTGGACCAGCAGATCCCCCTCGAGCGGGCCTTCAAGGCACCCTTGGACCTGCAGGCGCGTCTCGGTGGGCAGCTCGAGGTCGAGGCCATCGCCTCCATGGACCCCGAGGAGTTGGCCTCGGCCTTCGGCGCCAAACCGGCGCTGCACCGGTTTCCGAAATCCATGGCCGGACGGGTGCAGGAGGTCTGCACCGTCATCGTGGACTCGTACGGCGGCGACGCCGCGGCCATCTGGACCACGGCGACCGACGGCGAGGAGCTGCTCTCCAACCTGAAGGCCCTGCCCGGCTTCGGCGAGCAGAAGGCCCGCATCTTCACGGCCCTCCTCGGCAAGCAGCTCGGGGTCCGGCCGGCCGGCTGGGAGGATGCGGCCGCGCCCTTCGGCGAGCCGGGCACCTTCCGCTCGGTGGCCGATATCGACTCACCCGAGGCATCGACCAAGGTCCGCCAGTACAAGCAGCAGGTGAAGGCCGAGGCCCGGTCCAGGGCGTCCACACCCGGCTGACCGCTGCGGTCCTCGGGCTAGCCAGCCTGCGAGGTGGTGCCGATGACCTTGGCACCCGCCGGAAGCGCCACCGGGGGCGCCGACCCGACCTGGGAGATGACCAGCTGGATCGACGCGCTGGGCACCTTTGCGGTGAACTCCGAGACGTACTGGCCCGACACCGTGTAGGTCAACGTGCCGGACTGGCTCCCCTGGGTCAGGGCGAAGGTGTACGTGTTCCCCGACTGATGCTCATGTTTCCCCTGCTTGTAGAGGCGCAGGTACATCTGGGCGGGGTCGACGGCGGTGGCCCCACCCTGGCTCTGCTGGCGGTAGAAGGTCAGCTGCTTGGTGGAAGCGGAGTTCGAGATCGTCACGCTCTGGTACTCGAACCCCCCGATCACGTAGACGTAGCTGCGCTTGCTTCCGCTTTCGATGTAGCCGCCCAGGCGATCGGGGGCCTGAAAGGTGAGGAAAGCGGTCTCCGTGCCCTGCGGCGTCTGCTCGCTCAGGACCTCCGAGTAGCCGGCGGCAGCCAGCGTGTTGGTCACCGCCTGGGACAGCGGGGCCGTCGTGGGCGACAGGGCCACTCCCAGGGTCGCGCCACAGAGGCCGACCACGGCCAGCAGGGCCAGCAGGAGCCAGCTGATGATTCGCCTCAGATCACTCATCACGAAGACGCTACGCCAGATCGCGGGTGTGCCCCGTCGCGGGTGGGGAGGATCACGACGAGGATGGTCGACGCTCGGCGCGCCACGGTCCGCACGGGTGGGGGCTCAGATGCCGATGCGCTGGGCCAGGAGCTCCCGATGGTAGGAGGGGTCCCCCAGCATCAGCTCCGAGGACTTGGCCCGCTTGAAGTAGAGGTGGGCCGGGTGCTCCCAGGTGAAGCCGATGCCGCCATGGATCTGGATGGTCTCGGCGGCAGCATGGAAGTAGGCCTCCGAGCAGTAGGACTTGGCCAGGCTGGCCACCACCGGAAGCTCGTCGGAGTCCTCCGCCGCAGCCCACCCCGCGTAGTAGGCCGCCGACTTGGCCGACTCCACCTCCAACAGCATGTCGGCGCACTTGTGCTTGATGGCCTGGAAGCTGCCGATCGGCCGTCCGAACTGGATGCGCGTCTTGGCGTACTCGACCGAGCTGTCGAGGCAGCGCTGGGCGCCACCCACCTGTTCGGCGGCGAGCGCCACGGCAGCCAGGTCGAGCGTCTTGGACAACCCCGGCCCCGCGCCCCCGTCGACTCCGATGAGCCACGCAGGGGTGTCGGCGAACTCGAGGCGCGCCTGCTTGCGGGTCTGGTCCATCGTGGCCAGGGGCGTGCGGGTGAGGCCGTCGGCATCTCCCTTGACCCCGAACAGGGACAGGCCCGCCGGGGTGCGTCCCACGACCAGGATCAGACCGGCGGTGTGCCCGTCGATGACGAACGACTTGTGGCCATTGAGCGCCCAGCCGTCGCCCGATGGAGCCGCGGCCAGGGTGATGCCGTCGGCGTCCCATCTGCCGGAGTCCTCGGTGAAGGCCAGGGTGGCGATTGTGTCGCCTGCGGCGATGCCGGGGAGCAGGTACTCCTGGGCGCTCTGGTCACCCGAGGTGAGCAGGGCGTTGGTTGCCAGCGCCACGGTGGAGAAGAACGGGGCGCACAGCAGTGCGGCCCCCATCTCCTCGAGGACGACGATGAGCTCCACATAGGAGAATCCCGACCCCCCGAACTGCTCGGGGATGATCAGTGACTGGAGTCCCAATTGCTCGGCCATCTGGGTCCAGACGGCGGGATCGTAGCCATCGGTCGTCTCCATGAGCCGGCGGACCTCGGTCTCGGGCGACTTGTCCTCGAGGAACCGGTGCACCGACTTGCGGAGCTCGTCCTGCTCCTCGCTGAAAGCGAAGTTCATCCTGTTCTCCATCCCCTGGGTGGTCCCCGGATCGGGGAGTGCCTGCTCCGTTTGTCTACCAGAAGCGTGCCGCGTTTGACCAACAGGCCACGGGCGGCAACTACCCTGGGCCGCGGGCGCGGCGGGACCGCTCCGGGTCACGGGCCCGGTACCCACCGTAGTGTGGGCCGAAAGGGCCCATCGCCCGTCAGGAGGCCCCCGTTCCGTGCCAGACACCACCGTCGACTACCAGGATGCAGCGGTCGAGGTCCACCGGGTGGTGGTCGGCCCGGTCGAGAACAATGTCTACATCGTGAGGTGCCGGTCCACCGGCGAGTCACTGCTGATCGACGCGGCCAACGAACATGACCGTCTGCTCGACCTGTGCCGGGCCCTCGACGTGCGCCAGGTGGTCGAGACCCACGGGCACTGGGACCACATCCAGGCCGTCGAGGCTGTCCGCGCCGCCGGGATCGACGTGGCCGTGACCCAGGCCGACGCAGGGATGCTCCCCTCCTACGACCAGATCCTCGAGGACCGGTCGACGCTCGAGGTGGGACGGCTCCGGATCGCCACCATCGCCACGCCGGGTCACACGCCGGGTTCGATGTGCTTCGCCGTGGCGGGCACACCGTTGCTCTTCACCGGGGACACCCTCTTCCCCGGAGGGCCGGGCAACACCTCCTTCGAGAACGCGGACTTCGCCACCATCATCAACTCCATCGAACGCCGGCTGTTCGCCGAGTTCGGGCCGGACACCCTGGTGCTCCCCGGGCACGGGGCCGGCACGACCATCGGCACCGAGACGCCACACCTCGGTGAGTGGGTCGAGCGAGGCTGGTGATCGACCCGGGACCCGGGCTGCAGGTGGCCGGTGGCCCGGGCTGCTCCGAATTGCTCAGACCGCCGTCGAGGGGCGCCGGGGCTCCCGGATGACTTCGATCTCCGGGGGCAGCCCCTCGACCGCGACGCCGCCGGGCACCTCGCTCCCGACCTCGATGGTCACCCGCGATCCGGCCAGGGGGATCCCTTCGACCCTCAGGTAGCCGATCCCCTCGGGGAGGTTCGGGGACAGCCAGGTCTTTCCATAGGGGATCCACGGATCGAGCCGGAGCAGCGTCCGCAGGCAGAGCAGGGGGGACGCCGCCGCCCATGCCTGGGGGGAGCACGACGTCGGGTAGCCCACCGGCATGTCCAGCTCGGCCCGGTCGAGCCCGCTGAAGAGTTCCGGGAGCCTTCCGCCCTGGGCACCGGCAGCGTCCAGCAGTGCGAAGATCAGCTTCTGCGCGGCCCCGTCGTACCCGTAACGGGCCAGGCCGGCCGCCACGATGGCGGTGTCATGCGGCCACACCGACCCGCAGTGGTAGCTGATCGGGTTGTAGCCGCCACTCTCGCTCGACAGGGTGCGGAGGCCCCATCCGGTGAACATCGCCGGCGACACCAGTGCCTCCACCACCTGATGGGCCTTGTCCTCGTCGACGATGCCCGTCCACAGGCAGTGGCCGATATTGGAGGTGAGCGAGTCGATGGGCTTCTTGTCGGCGTCGAGCCCGACGGCGAACCACCCCTTCTCCTCCAGCCAGAAGTCGCGGTTGAACGCCACCTTCAGCTCAGCGGCCTTGGCCCGGAACCGCTCGTAGGTGGCGGTGTCGCCGACCTCGAAGGCGAAGTGGGCGCTGGCCAGGTACGCGCCATAGGTATAGGCCTGCACCTCGCAGAGGGCGATCGGGGCCTCGGCGACCCTTCCGTCGGCGTAGCGGATCCCGTCCCAACTGTCCTTCCATCCCTGGTTGGCAAGTCCGCGGTCCGTTTCCCGGCGGTACTCCACGTAGCCGTCCCCGTCCGCATCACCGAATTGCTCGATCCACTCGATGGCCCGGGCGGCATTGGGGAGCAGCTCGTCCACCATCTCGCGGGCCACCCCCCAGCGCCGCATCTCGCCGAGCAGCATCACGAAGAGCGGCGTGGCGTCCGCGGTCCCGTAGTAGATGCTCCCGCCGCCGAGCGACAGGGACGCCGCATCGCCGAAGCGCATCTCGTGAAGGATGCGGCCGGGCTGCTCCTCGTGGCGCGGGTCGACTTCCGTGCCCTGGAATCGAGCAAGGGTCTGGAGCACGCCCCGGGCGAGATCCGGGTCGACTAGTAACGCCATCCAGGCGGTCAGGATGGAGTCGCGCCCGAACACCGTCATGAACCACGGGGCGCCCGCGGCCACCACCACCCGTTCGGGATAGTCGGGATCGAAGATGCGCAGGGCGCCCAGATCCTCGGCACTCCGGGCGATGACCTCCTTCAACCCCGGGTGGTCGGTCTCCACCTGTGGGACCTGCCGCCGCCACTGTGCCAGGCGCTCGGTGGGTGTCGCCCGCTCGATGGGCTCCCCGCAGCGGTACCTCGGGGAGAAGGAGATTCCGTCGATGACGGGACCGACCTCGATGCACGTGGTCCATTCACCCCGCGCCGGTACGATGACGTCGAACGTTGCCAGATCGGGGCTGATCCCGGCCAGTCCTGCGAATCGAACCTCCACCCCCCGCGAGACACCTCCGCGCCGGTAGGTGTAGGTGACGCGGGCGGACGTGGCGTCCGGTCCCCCGCCGTCCGGCGGGGAGATGGAGCGCTTGACCTCGCCGGTCTCCAGCCCGGTCCTGACCCTGCCTTCCTTGACCGCGAACAGATCGGCGAAGTCGGCGTCCATGAAGAGTTCGACCGTGCAGGAGGTCGCCTCGTCGGAGAAGTTCCTGAGCGTGAGGTCTTCCCTCATCCCCTGCCCGACGTGGCGGGACCGGAACACCATCAGCGTGGAGTCGGCCCGTCCGGGGGCGGGTAGGCAGCGGGACACGAACGTAGCGGAGAACGGGTCGTCGGTGACCGCGGCCAGTGGCTCGGTCCTGGCCCCGTTGACGAGCACCTCGAAGCGGGACAGGAGGCGGGTATCACGGACGAACAGGCCCTGGGCCCCGCCGGCGGAGATGTCACCGGCGCTGCTGCTGATGGCGAAGGTCGACTCGTCGACCAGCGTCACCACGCCCGGGCCCGAATTGTGTTGCGCGACCGGACCGGCGAAGTTCCACGGGTCGGCCATGCGTTCACCGTACCGGCTGACCTGGTGGTGGTTGCAATTCCGGTTGGCATCCCCCAGTTGGTATCCTGCCGGGCGGTCGGATTCTCCCTATCCCCGTAGGACTAATTGCCGGGTGCGGCTAGGATCGTCGCCGTGACACAGGAGACCGCCAGCGGAGCCGGGGAGGCCATCGAGGCCATGCCACCCCCGCTCCTCCAGATCGAAGGACTGCACGTGTCGGTGGAGGGAGAGCCCATCCTGCGCGGTGTCGACCTCTCGGTCGAAACGGGTCAGGTGCACGCGCTCATGGGTCCGAACGGATCGGGAAAGTCCACCCTGGCCAACGTGCTGCTCGGCAACTCCGCCTACGAGGTGACCTCGGGGACGATCCGCTTCCGGGGCGAGGACATCACCGCATGGCCGACCGACGTGCGGGGCAAGGCCGGGATCTTCCTTGCCTTCCAGGAGCCCGAGACCATTGCCGGCTTGCCGGTCATCCAATTCCTCCGCCAGGCACTGTCCGCACGTCGCGGCATCGACATGTCGGTGCTCGAGGTCCGACTGATGATGATGGAGTGGATGGAGAAGCTGGGCATGGACCCGTCGTTCGGTGAGCGCCACCTCAATGACGGGTTCTCCGGTGGGGAGAAGAAGCGCAACGAGATCCTGCAGATGGCCATCCTCGAGCCCCTGCTGGCCGTGCTCGACGAGACGGATTCGGGGCTCGACGTCGACGCACTGCGCACCGTGGCCCGGGGCGTGCACACCGTGCGCGAGGCGCGGCCGGAACTGGGGGTTCTGGTGATCACCCACTATCAGCGCATGCTCGACGAGCTCGCCGCCGACCGGGTGCACCTGCTCATCGACGGGGTCATCGTCGCCGAGGGCGGCCCGGAGCTGGCCCGGAGGCTGGAGACCGAGGGGTACGACGCATGGCGGAACTGAACGGTTCGGATCGAGCAGTGGACTTCGCCTCCCTCCGCAAGGACTTCCCCCTGTTGGCTCGCGAGGTCAACGGCCACCCCATCACCTACCTCGACTCGGCGGCATCGTCCCAACGTCCCTTCCAGGTGCTCGATGCCATGCGCCAGTACGACGAGACGACCCACGCCAACGTCCACCGCGGCGTCTACGGCATCGCCGAGGAGGCCACCCGGCGCTTCGAGGCAGCCCGGATCAACGTCGGCCGGTTCATCGGTGCCCCCGATCCGTCACGTGAGGTGGTCTTCGCCAAGAATGCCACCGAGTGCCTCAACCTGGTGGCCCGCACCTGGGGACGCACCCATTGCCACGCGGGGGACACCGTGGTCCTCACCGAGATGGAGCACCACGCCAACATCGTCCCCTGGCACATGCTGGCCGCCGAGCGGGGGCTGCACCTTCGCTGGGTTCCGATCGACGACGACGGTGCGCTCATCCTCGACGACCTCGAGCAGTTGCTCGACGGTGCCAAACTGTTGGCGCTCACCTGCATGTCCAACGTGCTCGGGACGCTGAACCCGGTCCGGCGCATCGCCGACCTGGCCCACGCAGCCGGAGCCGTCGTCGTCGCCGACGGGGCCCAGTCGGTTCCCCACCTCCCCACGGACGTAGCATCACTCGGAGTCGACTTCCTGGCGTTCAGTGCGCACAAGATGCTCGGCCCGACCGGGATCGGCGTGCTCTGGGGGCGGGAGGAGCTGCTGTCGGAGCTGCCTCCCTTCCTCGGTGGCGGAGAGATGATCCTCGACGTCCGCAAGGACGGGTTCACCCCCAACGACATCCCCTGGCGCTTCGAGGCCGGAACCCCTCCCATCACCGAGGCCGTCGGACTGGGTGCCGCTGTCGACTACCTGGACGACATCGGCATGGAGTCGATCCGGGCCCACGAGATCACCCTGACCACCTACGCCATGGCCGCCCTCACCGAGAGGTTCGGGAGCGACATCCACATCTTCGGACCCAAGGATGCCGCCGAACGCGGAGGGGTACTGTCCTTCACCTTCCGGGACGTGCACCCACACGACATCTCGCAGATCCTCGATCAGTACGGGGTGTGCGTGAGGGCGGGCCATCACTGCGCCAAGCCGCTGATGCGCCGGCTTGGCGTCAACTCAACCGCACGCGCCTCCTTCGCCCTCTACAACGACGAGACCGACGTCGACACGTTGGTCCAGGCGCTCGACGCTGCCGGGGCGTTCTTCCGATGAGCACCGGCCGGTACGCTGGAGGGATGGATCACCCCGACCCGTCCCGACGGCTCGCCCGGAGGCGTGCGGCCACGGCCGGGGGCGGTGGCGCTCTTCGGTGGGATCCGCCGACCGATGGGACACCGGCCTGATGCCCGGGATGGAGGACCTCTACCGTGAGATCATCCTCGACCACTACCGCTCGCCGCGGAACAGGGGCGAGCTCGAGTCCCCTCCTGCACACCGGGTCGAGGGGTTCAATCCGCTCTGCGGCGACGAGATCGTGGTCACCCTCGAGGTGAGGGACGGCGGGGTCTCGGACATCAGGATTGCCGGCACCGGCTGCTCGATCAGCCAGTCGTCGGCCTCCCTGATGTCGGCCGCCGTCAAGGGCAAGCCGGTGACGGAAGTGCGCGAGCTGATCCGGACGTTCAAGGGGATGATGTCGGTCCACGAGTCGACTCTTCCGACGGCAGGCGACGGGTCCGCCCACGAGGACGCCGAGGCCACGGAGCCCGAGGCCATCGACGCCGACGCGCTGGGAGAGCTCGCCGCGCTGCAGGGCGTGGTCAAGTTCCCGGTTCGCATCAAGTGCGCCACCCTCAGCTGGAACACGCTCGCCCAGGGCCTCGACGAGATCGAGGCGCCCGCCTGAGGACTCCCCCACCGCCCGTGCGTTCCGCAGGAGCGCCTCAGCAGGGCGTGGGGTCGAAGTCGGTCTCAACGGTGGTCGTCGTGGCGGACGGCGCCAACGTGGCGGGGGTGCTCCCGCCGGTCGTGTTGAGGGTGTTCCCCGTCGGATAGGTGGACGTCGTCGTTGTCGACACCACCCCGTCGGGACCGGGAGGAGGGGTGAGCGCGGCCTCAGGGGGTCCTCCGAGGAATTGAGTGATCACCTGGGTGGCCTGGGGCTCCTGCACGTAGAGCACCGAGCCCAGATAGCCGAACTCGTACGAGCTCGCGTTGTAGGTGGGCAGGGTCGCCGTTGCCAGCGACTGGGACGCGAAGGTGTGGAACTGCTGGGCCAGGGAGATCAGGTCGCTGACCGTGAACGTCGAATCGATGGTGACCCCTTGCACCACCGAACCGATGAAGGCGTTCAGGGTGAGGGGGCTGTACTGCTTCTCGGCCTGGTTGATGACGGCCTTCAAGAACGCGTTCTGGCGTTGGATCCGGCCGAAGTCGCTGGTCCCGTCGTACTGCCAGTACCCGTCCTTGAAGTACTCGTAGTGCCGGCTACGGGCCACGGCCAACGAGTAGCCGCCGTTCACGTGCTGGCACCCTGTCTGCGTGATGTTGAGGCCGGTATAGGCGTCCTTGGCCGGATAGGGGAAGTTCAGGTAGATGCCGCCGATGGCATCTACGGCTCCTCGGAACCCCTCGAAATTGATCTGGACCACATGCTCGATGGGAATCCCGAAGTTGGCCTCGATGGTCTGCACCAGCTGGTCGGGCCCGACGTTGTAGGTGGCGTTGATGCGGTTGTACTTCCCGATCTGGCTGGTGTCGCCGGCCACGGTGACCACGGTGTCCCTCGGGATGGACAGCACGCTCACCTGGCCGGTGGCCGGCACGATGTGGACGATCTTGACCACATCGCTCCGCTGACCGCCGGCATCGGACTGATTGCCGAGGTGGGCGGCATCGGCGGCGCTCTCCCCGACACGCGAGTCGGATCCGATGAGGAGCACGTTGAACGGCTGGCCCACCGGCGCCTTCTTGAGGTGCTTCACCGTCACCTTGGTCACCTGGCTGAACCGGTACTGCACGTAGGCATAGCCGGTCCCCACGCCGACCAGGGCCAACCCCACGACGATGACCCCGGCAAGCAGCACCCGGTCGAGCCAGGTGTGCTTCGCCTTCTTCTTCCTGCCCTTGGGCGCCTTGCCGTCGGCCTTCGACGACCGGGTGCCGGCCTTCAGCTCCCGGCGGCTGAGCGGCAGCCCCGTGTCGGGCAAGGGGATGCCGGGAGTAGGAGGGGCGGCAGCGGCAGCGGCGGCGGCGGCACCGGCATCCTGCACACTGGNNCCTCCCGTCGCTGCGGCGGCGCCCGCGGCGGGGGGGGCCGCGGGCGTGGCATCGGTCGAGGCACGATCGGCTCCGGGCGGAGGTGTCCCGCCCTGTCCGGCTCCGGAATCGCCGGCGGCGGGGGCGGGCGGCCCGGTGTCCTTCCGGGACGCGCTGTGGGCGCCGCCTCGTCGGCGATCTCGGCGAGCCATGAGGCAGACGCTACCAACCGGGCGTGGCGGCCAGGTGCCAGGACCTGCCTGCTCCCGATCGGCTCAGGCGCCCGGAACCCGGGTGGACACGGGGAGCCGGCGCCGGAGTTGCCTCAGACGTAGGCCGCGTATCCGGTGCGATCGACGATCTCGGCCAGGTCGCTCCCGCCCGTGGCCACTACCCGGCCTCCGGACAGCACATGCACCACATCGGGGTGCAGCACGTCGAGCAGCCTTCGGAAGTGGGTGATGGCCAGCACGCCCAGGTCCCATTCGGCCGTCGCCTCCTGCACCCTTCGCCCCACGACGCCGAGCGCATCGACGTCGAGTCCGGAATCGATCTCGTCGAGGATGGCGAACCGCGGGCGCAGCACCCCCAACTGGAGGGTCTCGTTACGCTTGCGCTCGCCGCCGGACAGGTCCACGTTGAGCGGACGATCGAGGAATCGCTCGTCGAAGCCGATGCGCCGGGCCTCGTCGTGCAGGCGCCCACCGACGCCGGCGTCGGTGGCCCCGATCTCGGCGGCCGGGACGGATGGCCTGGCCGCCGTCAGTGAGTCCACCAGCGAGACCCCGGGCACCTCGATGGGGTGCTGCATGCCGAGGAACAGGCCGGCCCGAGCCCTCTGCCACGTCGGCAGCGCCAGCAGATCGATGCCGTCCAACGTCACCGATCCACCGAGGACCTCGTAACCGGGGCGCCCCATCAGGACGTGGGCCAGTGTGCTCTTTCCGGATCCGTTCGGGCCCATCACCGCATGCACCTCACCGCTGCGCACCGTCAGCGAGACGCCGCGCAGGATCTCCCGACCGGGGATGCCGGCACGGAGCTCCTTGATGACCAGCTCGCCGGTGCTCACGGCACCACGAGCGATACATCGGCCTCGTCGAGGACGAGTCCGTAGACCGGAACGGGACGCGTCGCCGGAAGGGAGCAAGGCTCGCCCGTCCGGAGGTCGAAGGTGGACCCGTGCTTGGAGCACTCGATTTCGCACTCGCCGGGCCACACCTCGCCATCGGCCAGCGAGTAGTCCTCGTGGCTGCACCGGTCCCCGATGGCGTAGAAGTCGTCCCCGATGCGCACCAGGGCGACCCGCAGCCCGGCCACGTCGAAGCGCCTGGCCTCGCCCGGTGCAAGATCGGTTCGACCGCAGAGGCGGGCCCTCCTCGGCGGATGGGTGTCGGAGGTGGAATCAGACATGGCCCACTCCGACCCGTTGGGCCAGTGCGTTGCCGATCAGCGACCGGGTGCCGGCCAGGGGCACCTGCTCGGCGATGCTCTGGAAGAAGCCCGACACGATCAGCTGCTCGGCTCGTTGCGGTTCGACGCCACGGGACTCGAGGTAGTAGCGCTGGTCCTCGTCCACGGGGCCGACCGTGGAGGCATGGCTGCACTTCACGTCGTTCTCCTCGATGTCGAGGTTCGGCACCGAGTCGGCGTGCGCCCCTTCGTCGAGCACCAGATTGTGATTGGTCTGCATGGCGTCGGAGCGGACCGCTCCGCGGCGAACCCGGATGAGGCCGCTGTACACGGAGTGCGAACGGTCGGCGACTGCCCCCATGAAGAGCAGGTCGCTCGTGGTTCGCGGGGCCAGGTGGTCCTGCAGCGTACGGAAATCGAGCATCTGCTCGTCGCGGCCGATGTAGGCGGCACGCAACATGCTCGTGCCGCCTGCTCCGGCAAGTGCCGAGTCCGTGCGCAGACGGGCGTAGCTCCCCCCCAGGGCCACTGCGAAACTGCGGAGGGTGGCGTTCGCACCGATCGTGCTCGCCTGGTGGGCGACCTGCCACGTCTCCGCGCCCAACGACTGCACGCTGACGAAGTCGAGGGTGGCGTCGTCGGCAATCTGCAGCTCGGTGACCGGGACCACAAGGTGCTCGAGTGGCCGGTTGGGCCCTCGGACCCCGTCCGAGGGGGGGTCGGCCAGCAACCCTGTGTCGACGTCGACCACGATCTCGATGACCCCGGCCGCCGATGACGCGCCGGCGCGGATCATCGTCCGCGGGAACACGGCGTCGCCACCCGCACCGGTGATCATGTGCACGATCACGATCGGCTCGTCGATGACGACCCCTGGCTGCACGTCCACCAGTACCGGGTCGACGACGAATGCGTCGTTCAGCAGCTGGAAGTCCCGCGGTTCGGACACGACCGACCCCAGCAGGTGCTCCATGTGAGCATGCTCGGTCGCTCGGCCGAGCGTCAGCAGTTCGTCGCCGACCGAGGACGCCACGGTGGCCAACACCCCGTTGATGGTCACCACCAGCCCGGCTCGGACACCGAGGCTGCTCACCAACGAGTGGATCCGGTCGGAGGGCGAGGGACCGGGGTCGCTGGACGGCTGGACGGGCATCGTTCCGGACGGACGGAATCGATCGAGGTCGAGCTGGTCGATCCTGCTGTACCGCCACACCTCGTCCTTCTCGGTGGGCAGGGGCGACGACGAGAAGGCCTCGGCGGCGGCAGACCGCCGTTGCCGCAACCAGGCCGGGCCGGAGAAGGCGGCAGCAGAGTCGGGAGTGAACGTGGACAGAACGGCAGGCCTTTCGCGCAAGGAGGCCCGGTTCGCGAGCCTCGATCCCATGCTACTTGGCTGTGGGTCCGGACCGACCCGCCGGCGCTGGATCGTGGCCCGACGGCCGACCTTCCCGCGGCCTACGATTTGGCACATGACGCCCTCCACTGTTGACACCTTCGCCTCCGAGGTACTTGCCATCGAGGTCGACGGGCATGTGGCCACGCTGTGGCTCGACCGCCCCGAAAAGCGCAACGCCATGGGACCGGCGTTCTGGTCCGATCTGCCCCTCGCCATGGCCGCCATCGGATCCGAACCGGAGATCCGGGCCGTAGTGGTGGCCGCCCGGGGACCCCACTTCAGCGTCGGGCTGGACCTCGTGGCGATGTCGGGCCTGACCGGCCCGACAGCCACCGGCAACGGCGCCCCGCTGTCCATGGCCGCGCGCGCCCGATCGGCCCGGGCCGAGATCCTCCGCCTGCAGGCATCGGTGAGCTCGGTCGCCGAGTGCGGGTTGCCGGTCATCGCCGCCATCCACGGCTACTGCATCGGCGGCGGCGTGGACCTGGTGGCGGCTTGCGACATCCGGCTGGCCAGCGCGGACGCCATCTTCTCCGTCCGGGAGACCAAGGTCGCCATCGTGGCCGATGTGGGGAGCCTGCAGCGCCTCCCTCACATCATCGGCAAGGGGCACCTGGCCGAACTCGCCTATACCGGAAAGGACATCACCGCTGCCCGCGCCGAGCAGATCGGCCTGGTCAACCAGGTCAGCACCGACGCCGACGCGGTCCTGGCCGACGCCCGAGCGATGGCTGCAGAAATTGCCGCCAACTCGCCACTGGCCGTGCAGGGCACCAAGGCGGTGCTCGGTGCGGGCGAAGGGCGCTCGGTGGCCGCAGGGCTCGACTACGTGGCCACATGGAACGCCGGGTTCCTTGCCTCTGATGACCTCCTCGAGGCGATGACCGCTTTCATCGAGAAGCGCCCAGGCGTCTTCACCGGACGGTAGCCGGAGGACGGTCCTACCGGCCGGCCGCTCAGCGCTTGCGGTTCCACCAGTGGCGCCCCGTCCGCCCCTGCAGCTCGTCCTCCTTGCGAACCTCGGCCACGATCTCGGGCCCGGCGGCATTGACGATGTCCTCTGCGTGGTCGAGCAGACTTGCCGCTTCGTCGACGGGGACGTCGGGCATCGTCTCCAGCTTCGGCTCGATCAGCGAGCCGTGGTCCCACCCGACATCGGCCATGCGGGGAGCGTACGACGGACAGTCGTCGGGGCACCTCCACGGCGCCTCAGGAGCCAGGTCGAGCACACAGAACCTGGCCGCCTCTCCGGAGTCGTAGGTCCTGCTCTGAAAGTGCTTGCACTCTTCCCTCATCGACATGGTGACATTCTGCCTTTTCGGGGGCACGGCCGTCTCATCGGATGCGGACCTGCACCGCCGCGGGCTCCAGCGCACGCGCCTGATAAGCGGGACCGGTTCAGCCGACCGAGCCTTCCATCTGAAGTTCGATCAATCGGCTCCACTCGACGGCATACTCCATGGGCAGGGTCCGGGTGATCGGCTCGATGAAACCGTTGACGATCATCCCCATGGCCTGGGTCTCCGACAGACCGCGGCTCATCAGGTAGAAGAGTTGATCGTCCCCGACCTTGGACACCGTTGCCTCGTGGCCGACGCGGGCGTCCCGTTCGCCGACCTCCATGTACGGCTTGGTCTCCGACACGGACGTGTCGTCGAGGAGCAGCGCGTCGCAGCGGACGAAGCTCTTGGCGTGCTTGGCGCCCTCGTCCACGTGCACCAGGCCCCGGTAGGTGGTGATGCCGGCGTCCTTGGAGATCGACTTGGAGACGATGGTCGAGGTCGTCTCCGGTGCAGCGTGGACCATCTTGGCCCCGGCGTCCTGATGCTGGCCGGCGCCGGCATAGGCCACCGAGAGCACCTCCCCCGACGCCTTCGGCCCCATGAGGTAGACCGACGGGTACTTCATGGTGAGGCGCGAACCGATGTTGCCGTCGATCCACTCCACATGGGCCTCGGCTTCGGCACGGGCGCGCTTGGTCACCAGGTTGTAGACGTTGTTCGACCAGTTCTGGATGGTGGTGTAGGTGATCCGCGAGCCTTCCAGCGCCACCAGCTCCACCACGGCCGAGTGCAGCGAGTCGGTGGTGTACACCGGGGCGGAGCAGCCCTCGATGTAGTGGACTTGGGCTCCGACGTCGGCGATGATCAACGTCCGCTCGAACTGGCCCATGTTCTCCGCATTGATCCGGAAGTATGCCTGCAACGGCTGGTCGACGACCACGTTCGGCGGGACGTAGATGAACGATCCACCGGACCAGACCGCCGAGTTGAGGGCGGCGAACTTGTTGTCGTTGGGCGGGATGATGGTCCCGAAGTACTTGCGCACCAGGTCGGGGTACTCGCGCACCGCGGTGTCCATGTCGCAGAAGATGATGCCCAGTGACTCGAGATCCTCACGATTTCGGTGGAACACCACCTCCGACTCGTACTGGGCGGTCACTCCGGCGAGGTACTTGCGTTCCGCCTCGGGGATGCCCAGCTTCTCGTAGGTGTTCTTGATGGCGTCGGGGAGATCGTTCCAATCCTCCACCTGTCCCGACGTCGGCTTGATGTAGTAGTAGATGTCGTCGAAGTCGAGGTCGGGCATATTGACGGCGAACCACTGGGCCATGGGCCGCTTCTCGAAGCGCTGCAGAGCCCTCAGCCGGAAGTCGCGCATCCAGTCGGGCTCGTTCTTCATCGCCGACATCTCCCGGACGATGGACTCGTTCAGGCCCTTCTTGGGCTTGAAGACATAGTCCTCCTCATCGGACCATCCGAGCTTGTATTTTCCGAGGTCGAGGTCGGTGGTGGTCATGAGGGCTCCTGGGTCGCCGTTCGGGCGTGCTGTGGATTTCTCCTACACAGATAGTAACAACCCTGCAGGCCGGAGCGAGCGGGTCCCCGATCTCCGTGCCGGGGCAACGTGTCATCCTGGTCGGATGCCCGACAACGACCCCTCAGGCCACGCTCCCCGACCAGCCGGGCCACCGGTCCCCGAACGGCGACCGGTCGAACTGGTGGCACACGGCGACATCCGGATCGACGACTGGTACTGGCTCCGGGACAAAGAGGACCCCGCCGTGATCGCACACCTGGTCGCAGAGAACGCCTACACCGAGGCAGCCATGAGCGGCACCGTCGGGCTCCAGGCCGCGCTGTTCGACGAGATCGTCGCCCGCATCGAGGAGACCGACCTCTCGGTCCCGGTCCGAAAGGGGCCGTGGTTCTACTACGGCCGCACGGTGGAAGGGAGCAACTACGGCATCCACGGCCGCCGGCCGGCCGCCGTCGCCGTCGCCGTCGCCGAGCAGGGAGCGGCCACCGCCGTAGGTGGGGATGCACACGGAGGGGTTCCCGAAGGAGAGCAGGTCATCCTCGACGAGAACCTCCTGGCCGAAGGGCACGACTACTTCGCCCTCGGGAACCTCTCCGTAAGCCCAGACCATGCATGGCTGGTCTACTCCACCGACACCACCGGCGGTGAGCGCTACACCATGCGCTTCCGTGAACTCTCGACCGGATTGGAGTCACCGGAGTCGCTCGAGGACACGTCCTATGGGGTGGCCTGGGCCAACGACAACGCCACCGTGTTCTTCGTCCGGGTGGACGAGGCCATGCGCCCCTACCAGCTGTGGCGCCACCGGGTCGGCACCGACCCCTCGAACGACGTGCTGGTCCTCGAGGAGCCCGACGACCGCTTCTACCTCGGCGTCGGTCGTACCAAGGACGACCGGTTCATCCTGTGCGGCCTGGATTCCAAGGTGACCTCCGAGTTCCAGGCACTGTCCGCGGACGACCCTCGGGGGGAGTTCACGGTGATCGAGCCCCGGCGCCACGGCATCGAGTACAGCGTCGACCACGACCGGGGCGACGCGCAGGGTGGGAGCGACGACGGCCGCTTCCTCATCGTCACCAACGACGGGGCCGAGGACTTCCGGTTGATGGAGGCACCCGACCGGGCCCCGGACCGGGCCCAGTGGCGTGAGGTGATTCCGGCACGCCCGGGGGTGAGGTTGGACGCGGTCGACCCGTTCGCCGACCACCTGGTGGTCTACGAGCGGGAGGGTGGGGAGACCCGGATACGGGTCATCCACGCGTCGACCGGAGCATCCACACCGGTCAGCCAGCCGGAGTCCCCCTCGACCGTGTGGGGAGGGGCCAACCCCGAGTACGACTCCACGACGCTCCGCTACGGGTACACATCGTTGACCACCCCGCGATCGGTCTACGACCTCGACCTCGACACGGGCGAGGCGGTCCTGCGGAAGCGGCAGCCGGTCCTGGGGGACTTCGACCCGGTCCGGTATCGGACCGAGCGCCGATGGGCGGCGGCCGAGGACGGGACCCAGGTCCCCATCTCCCTGGTCTACCGGCCCGATCTGGTCCCTGTCCCGGGCGCTGCCGGCCAGGAAGGGGCCGGAAGGCGCGGGGGCTCCGATGGCGCGCCATGCCTCCTGTACGGCTACGGCTCGTACGAGGCCTCGATGGACCCGACGTTCTCCTCGCTCCGCCTCAGCCTCCTCGACCGGGGGTTCATCTACGCCATCGCCCACGTCCGGGGCGGCGGGGAGATGGGCCGCCGGTGGTACGAGGACGGCAAGTTCGCGGCCAAGCCAAACACTTTCACCGACTTCGTGGCGTGCGCCCGGAGCCTGGTGACCGGCGGCTGGACCTCGCCTGACCGGCTGGTGGCCCGGGGCGGAAGTGCGGGGGGCCTGTTGATGGGGGCGGTCGCCAACCTGGCCCCGGAACTGTTCCGGGCCATCGTCGCCGAGGTCCCCTTCGTGGACTGCCTGACCACCATTCTGGACGAGACGCTTCCCCTCACCGTGCTCGAGTGGGAGGAGTGGGGAAACCCCGTGGACGACCCCGGGATCTACTCCGTCATCAAGTCCTACTCGCCCTACGACAATGTCCGCTCGGTCGACGAGGCAGGGGCACCAGTGCGCTACCCGGACATCCTGGCGACGGCCGGCCTCTCCGATCCCCGGGTGGGATTCTGGGAGCCGGCCAAGTGGGTGGCCAAGCTGAGGGCCGCCAATCCGGAGAACAACGTGCTGCTGAAGACCGAGCTCGGGGCCGGCCACGGGGGGCCCTCCGGCCGCTATGACGCCTGGAGGGACGAGGCCTTCGTCTACGCCTTCATCCTCGACGCCCTCGGCCTCACCGACCAGGCACCGCCCCCCTGAGCTGCATGACCCGGGCGGCCGCCGGGCGGACAGCACCCGAGCGCGCCCCCGATCCGGGCGCTTCAGCCGGGGGAGGTGGCCGCCGGCCCCGCTGGGATCGTCGTGGTCGCACTGGTCGAGGCCGCAGCGACCGGTTGGAACGTCGCCACGAACGGGGTGTGGAGCGGCGTCGGGAGCACCACCGGCACGGTGTCGACGGTGAAGGAGACGGAGGCGGCGCCGATCTGGACGGCGGTGGGCCCGGTGGCCTGGATCACCTGGACGTTCCCGGCCTGGAGCGAACCTGTCCACAGCGTGGACCCCGAGGCCAAGGTCGAGGCGTCGATCCAACAGGGCCCGGTGGCCGTCACCGTGATCTGGAAGGAGTTGCTTCCGACCGGGTAGGTGGCGGACGACGCCGTCGACGACGAGGCGACGATCCGGCTGGGCAGCGTGGTCGGGGTGACCTTGGTCTTGGTCTTGTCGGCGTTGCCCCCGCCCGCCCCCCGGTTCGCAGAGCCGGCCGTCGTGGACGTGGACGCCGGGCCGGTTGTCCGGGTCGTGGACGAGGTCGTGGGGTGGGCCGAAGGGTTGGAGCGCCTGCTCCCGATGTACGCCAGCGCCCCGAAGAACACGAGGGCCGCCGCCACGAGCACCACCGCGGTCTTGCGCCGCGGTCGATGGTTCATCGAGTCGAGCGCCATCCTCTGGGCGCGGCCCGACCGGACCGCCGGTGCTCCGTCGCCCGCGGGGTTCGAACGGTACCGGTCGATGGGGCGGGCGTCGTCGAAGATCAGGGGCGCGTCGGGGTCGGGAACGTCGGCCCTGCCCCAGATCCGAACCGGTGGCACCTCTCGGATGGGTCCGGGGCCGGTCCCGTCGCCCTCCGCCCGGTCATCGCCTGCGGGGGCGTCGGCCACCTGGCCTTCTGCCGGCCGGTCAGTCCGGTCGAGGGGCCTCACTGTCGACGGTCCGACCCTGTCGGACAGGTGCTCCAGCGTCCCGAGAGCCGAGTGGTAGCTCCGCACGGAGTGCAGGTCGTGGCTTCTGGGTCGCCGGATGAGCCCCGCGGCCAGAACCCCGACGGCAACCAGCGCCACTCCGATCAGGACGATCCACATCGGGACCATTCAACCCCGAAAAGGGGGCTCCACGGGCACCGGCGCCCAGATCGGCGCCGTCCCGGGCGGGTGACAGGAGGCGGAACCGCCCGCCCGAGAGCTCAGATGGCGGTCACCGAGGTCATCCCCCCGTCCACGGTCAGGTGGGTGCCGGTGATGAAGGACGCCTCGTCGGAGAGCAGGAACCGGATGGGTCTGGCCACCTCGTCGGGGGTGGACACCCGCTGCAAGGGGGTCCGCTCCTCGAGCTGCGCGCGGAATCCGGGGAGCTCGAAGGCAGGCTGGAGCATCGGGGTGTCCACCGCGCCCGGGCAGACGGCGTTGACCCGGAAGCCCTCACTGGCGAATCGTTGGGCGATGGATCGCATCACACCCAGTACACCGCCCTTGGACGCGCAGTAGGCGGTGAGGAACGCACTCCCGAACAGGCCCTCGACCGAGGAGATCAGGACGGCGGCCGACCCCGGTCCGGCCTGGCGGAACGGCTCCAGCAGCATGCGCGAGATCATCACTGCACCTCGGAGGTTCACATTCAGGGTGGCGTCCCACAGCTCGTCGTCGACGAAGTCCACCGGCATCGGCCCCGACCTACCGGCGGCATGGACGAACCCACCCAGTGAGCCCAGGGCGTCGGCAGCCTCGGGCACGGCCTTCTCGATGGCGGCGGTGTCGGCCACGTCGACGACCGCCCACTCGGCAACGACCCCGTGGTCCCGCCGGCAGATGGTGGCGGTCTCCTCGGCACCCTCGGCGTCGATGTCCCAGACGGCAACAGGCCGCCCGACCTCGGCGAGTGCCAGCGCCGTCGCCCTGCCGATTCCCGATCCCCCTCCGGTGACCAGCACCCCGGAGCCCGGTGAGCCCAGCCGGTCGGGGGAGGGGGCCGGTGTGCGCGCCGTTGAGGGGGCCATCTGCGCAGTCTGGCAGACAGGAGGAGGCACCGAAGGGGCTCGCCAGGGCGACAGCGGGCCCGACCTCCCGGGCCCGGAGGTGGCCGGTCAGGTACGGAGGCCCGCTCGGGGCTGCACGCCTGCCGGGATCTCCGACCGCAACGGGTTCGAACGGTCTCGGTCCGAAAGCACCGGATCGACGAGGCCCCAGTCCGCATCGATTGCCGGGTCGTCCCAGGCCACGCCCAGCTCGTCGTTCGGGTTGTAGTAGCCGTCCACCAGGTACCACAGGGTGAGGTCGGTCAGCGAGGCGAACCCATGGGCGACCCCGGGCGGGATGAACAGGCCTCGGTCGTGGTCGCCGTCGAGGTCGAGGGAGAGCGTGGCGCCATCGGTAGGTGATCCCTGGCGCAGATCGTGGAGCACCACGCGGGCCGTCCCCCGGAGGACGTACCAGTAGTCGGCCTGGTGCAGGTGGTAGTGCAGGCCCACGATCGCACCGGCCTGCTTCTCGGACCGGTTGGCCTGGGTCATCTCGCGACCCAGCGGGAACCAGCTCCGCCGGTAGGTCTCCACGAACCGTCCCCGTTCGTCGCCGTGGGCATCGGGCTCGACGATGACGACGTCGGCGATCACCTCGGACTGCTTGATCTGTGGCACCGGCTACTCCCTTTCCTCGTCGCGCCCGAGCGGGGCCAGCGCAGCGAATCCGCTGCGGAAGAACAGCAGCGGCGATCCCTCCCCTGACCCGAGGTCGAGTACACGTCCCATGATCAGCTCGTGATCGCCGGCGTCGTGCACCAGCTCCACGGCACAGTCGACCCATGCCAAGCAGCCCTCGATCACCGGCGAGCCGCTGCCCGGCGACGGATGCCACTCCACGCCCTCGAACTTCCGCCCTCCGGAGGCCGCGAAGGCACGGCCCAGATCCACCTGGTGCCGACCAAGGACATTGACGCAGAAGCTCCCTGCCCTGGCGATGCGAGGCCAACTGGTCGACGTCCGGGCGGGGGCGACCGCGACGAACGGTGGGTCGATGGACAGCGAGACGAAGCTCTGGCAGGTGAAGCCCACCGGCTCGCCCTCCTCGATGCCCGAGACAATGGTGACCCCGGTGGTGAAGCGGCTCATTGCGTCCTTGAACCCGGCGATGTCGAACACCACGGTCACTCGGCCCCCAGGTCGAACGACATCCCTTCGGCGGAGGCGATCACCTCGGACAAGGGCAACTTCGAGGCCATGCGCCGCGACTGGTGGAGTATCTGGTCGATCTCCTTGTCCACATGGGCCGGATCGTGATGGAACAGGTGCAACTTGCGGGCTCCGGCCACACTGGCGACATGGACCGCATAGGCGGGGGTGGAATGGCCCCAGTCGGAGAACAGGACGAACTCGTCCTCCGTGTACTGGGCATCGTGGATGACCACGTCGGCGCCGTCGCACAAGTCCATGACCCCCCGGTCCACGGTCTGGCGATCGACCGGGGCCTGGTGATCCGAGATGTAGGCCACGCTGCGACCGTCGGCCTCGACCCGGAAGCCGAGGGTGTGCCCGATGTGCGGGACGGCACGCACCTTCACCTTGATGGACCCGAGGGTCACGTCGTCGCCATCCCCCAGGTCATGGAAGCTCAGCTCGCCGCGGAAGTCGGCCATGTGGATCGGGAAGAAAGGAGGCTTGACCATACCGGCCATGGCGTCGTGCAGCGACTCCCCTTCCGGCCCTTCCTGCGACGGGCCGTAGATCTCGAGCACCGCGCCCGGGTCCCGCATGGGTGAGAAGAAGGGCAGCCCCAACACGTGGTCGTAGTGCAGATGGGTCAGGAACACATTGGCCTCGAGCGGGATGCCTGCGGCCTGGAGGGAGACGTTGAGGTAGTTGCCCAGGGAGCGGAGCCCCGTCCCCAGGTCGAGGATCAAGGGAGGTTCGCCAGCCACCTCGACCAGGACGCAGGAGGTGTTACCCCCGTAACGACGCTGCTGGTCGGAGGAGCACGGGCACGAGCCCCGTACGCCGAAGTAGGTGATTCTCACAGAAGGAGCAGGCTAGCCGCGGCGCCGGCCCGACCCCGAGGTACCCTCCGGGACATGGATCAACGCACGGTGAAGGCCAACGGCATCGAGTTCGCCTGCCTGGGCGAAGGCCCTGAGGACGGGCCGCTGGCCCTGTGCCTGCACGGCTTCCCGGACACCCCCCACACCTGGCGCCACCTGCTCCCCCGCCTGGCCGACGCCGGGTACCGCGCCGTGGCGCCCTACCTGCGCGGGTACGCGCCCTCGTCGGTGCCCGAGGACGGCCGCTACGACACCGGAACGCTCGCCCTCGACGCCTGCGCTCTCCACGAGGCCCTCGGTGGCGACGGGGACGCCGTGATCATCGGGCACGACTGGGGGGCGATGGCGACCTACGGCGCGGCGGCCTTCCAGCCCGATCGCTGGCGGATAGCCGTCACCGCCGCAGTGCCGCCCCAGCGGTCGATGGGCGAGCGGTTCTTCGCCTTCGACCAGTTGCACCGCAGCTGGTACATCTTCTTCTTCCAGACGGCGCTCGCCGAGTACGGGGTGGCCGTCGACGACTTCGTCTTCATCGACCGCCTCTGGGCGGCCTGGTCGCCGGGCTTCGACGGGTCCTGGGATGCCGCACAGGTGAAGAAGGCGCTGGCCGCTCCCGAAAGCCTGGGCGCTGCCATCGGGTACTACCGGGCGATGTTCGCCGGCCCGCCGGACGACCCGGAGGCCGCTGCCGCCCAGGCGGCCGGCGACACGACGGCCCCGCAGCCGTCCCTGTACCTGCACGGCGCAGACGACGGCTGCATGGGCATCGAGGTGATCGGCCCGGTTGTCGACCACCTGGCACCCGGGTCGGAGGTCGTGGTCATCGAGGGAGCCGGGCACTTCCTCCACGTGGAGAAGCCCGACGAGGTCAACGACCACATCGTCCGCTTCCTGACCGCCTAGTCCCGGCACCGGCACCGGCACCGGGCCCCGGCAGCCCGAAGGCGGTGCAGCTCCGCAGCCCACACCGTAGACGGCGGGCGTGGGGCGGCACTAAGGGAGGTGGAGCACTCCGCCGTCGTCACGGGCCACCAACCCGTCCCCGATGAGGCCCTCCACCACCCGGGCAGCCCGTCCAGGGTCGTCCTCCCATCCCATCGCAGCCGAGACCCGGTCCGGAGGCACGGGTGCCCTCCGCAACGCATCGACCAGCCTGCCCCGACCCTGCCGGTCGGATCCAGCGAACACCGTCTGGGCCGTCGAGACCGCCGCCGAGCCCCGGGCCGGGTCCGGACCGCCCCGGCCGGCCGACGCCCAGCGGCAGCGGGGCCGGATGGGGCAGTCGCCGCACCGGGGCGCTGCGGCGACGCACACCATGGCACCGAGGTCGAGCAGGGCCTGGCCGAACTGCCACCCGCCCCCGGCGGGCACCATGGCGTCCACCAGGGCCTGGGCCTCGGCGGGGCGCAGCGGACGGCCGGCCACCGCCCTCGACAACACCCTTCCGGCGTTGGTGTCCACCACCCCCGTGTCGTGCCCGAAGGCGAAGGCCAACACCGCCCGGGACGTGTAGGGGCCCACGCCCGGGAGCGCCAGCAGGGCGGCGAGGTCGGCAGGGACGGCACCGCCGTGTTCGGCAACGAGTGCATCGGCAGCCAGGTGCAGGTTGCGTGCGCGGCGGTTGTAGCCCATCCCCTCCCAGGCCCGCAGCACGTCGCCCAAGGGGGCGGCCGCGCACGCTGCCGGCGTGGGGAACATCTCGAGGAATCGGAGGTAGGCCGGCACCACCCTGGCCAGCTGGGTCTGTTGGGCCATCACCTCGCTCACCAGCACGGCCCAGGGGTCCCGGGTCGATCGCCACGGCAGTGCGGGCCGTCGGGAGTCGGCGCCCGTCGCTGTCCCCCACCGTTCGACGGCACGACCGATGGCGCGGACCTGGGCGGGCGGGCGAATCACCCCACCGCCTCGAAGCTCCCAACGGCGTCGCGTCGGAACGCGACCCGTCCCCGGGTCACCGGCCGGCAGTTCCGCTCAACCCCAGACGTCGTCCCCGTAGGGGCGGCGGCGCACCGGGGCGGCGGCCTGCTTCCAGACCATGACCTTCCGCCGGAAGAAGCACACTTCGTCGCCACGCTGGTTGAACGCCTTGGTCTCGACCGTCACCACGCCGCGGTCGTCCCGCGACTTCGATTCCGCCTTGGCGATGACCTTGGTCTCCGCGTAGATGGTGTCCCCGTGGAAGGTCGGCGCCCGATGGATCAGGGACTCGACCTCGAGGTTGGCGATGGCCATCCCACTCACGTCGGGGACGCTCATGCCCAGTGCCAGGGAGTAGACCAGGTTGCCCACCACCACGTTCTTCCCCTGCACGCTTTCGTTCTCGGCGAACCAGGCGTTGGTGTGCAGAGGGTGATGGTTCATGGTGATCATGCAGAACAGGTGGTCGTCGGCCTCGGTGATGGTCTTGCCGGGCCAATGGCGATAGACGTCACCCGGCTCGAAGTCCTCGAAGTAGCGGCCGAAGGGGCGGTCGTAGATGGTCATGGTCGCTGGTGTAGTACGCCAGGACGGCCGCCGTCCAACGCCGGGGGCGTTCCCTCGGACAGTAGAAGGTCGACCGCCACCAACGACCAGACCGCCACGTCGACCAGCGCCATCACCACCGCGAACAGGACCACCCGGTAGACCGACACCCCCAACCACACGCGGATCGCCGTCGTGCCGAAGACGTAGGTACCGGCCACCACTACCAGATTGCACGCCATGACCAGCCACAGCGCCAGGTCGCTCCCGAGTCCCAACTCACGGCGCGACCCACGCAGGGTCAGGGCACCCACGATCGCCACCACGGCGACGACCGGCACGAGGTGGAGATAGCCGCCGAACGCATCGACCGTGGCATGAAGGCGCCCGTCGATGGTTCCGCTGCGTGGTCCGGTGGTGTCGGCGTCGGGCACCGCATGGAGGGCCGAGGCGAGGATCGGCCAGGCGGCCAGCGCCGCAAGCCCCGCTCCTCCTGCGATCGCCGCCGCCGCCCGGCCCCGGCGCGACGGGGCCGCCGAGGCATATCGCAGAGTCAACAGCACCACGACGGCACCGGCGGTGGCGGTCCCCTCCAACTTGATCTGGCCGGCCACAGCGACGCCGACCGCCGCCACCCCGAGGTTGGAGGGGCTCACGGGCAGGAACAGCCCGAACACCACTGCGAACGCGGCGGCGAACACCCAGGGCGCGTCGGCGAACCCGTTGGTGAGGTACCTCCCGGCCGATCCGGCGGCCGCTGTGCACAGCAGTGCCGCCACCACTGCCGCCGCCACGCCGGCCACCCAGTCCGGAACACGTCCGGGCCGCCGGGTGGCGGAGGTCGACACCCGGAGCATGGCGGTGCCCAGGGTGACCAGGGCACAACCGTTGAGGACGCCGACCACGATCTGTCCCAGCCGGAACGAGGCGGCACTGCCCACCTCCATCCCGTTGATCACCCAGCCGATGCCGGCTGCCGATCCGATGAGCGGGGGGAAACTCGGCTCGGCGAACTGGTAGGAGACATTGGAGAGTACGCCTCGTGCGACCCCGTGGCCGTGGACGAACCAGGCACCCCGCAGTACCCACAACATCCGGGCGTCGAAACCGACATCGGACGCCGACAGCCCGCGCAGGGACCAGACGACCACGGCGATCACCACTGCCATGCCGCCGAGCACGGGCCACGACCACGCGCCGGCGTCCCGGGTCCACGGGCGCGAGCCCGGGCGGAGGGCCCAGACAGCGAGGACCGCTGTTGCGGCCAGCGCAGCGAGCACGACGAACCACTCCCACAGGTCGCCGGCGATGGCCAGGCAGCAGGTCGAGGCCAGCGCGGCGATGGCCGCCCCGCTCAGCGGGGTGACCGCCAGGGCCACCGGCCGGACTCCGGCCAGCGCCACCGAGGGCAGTACCCCCGCCAGTGAGAGCACGACCACGGTGCGCACGACGTCGGCAGTCATGGCCGACGCCGGGTCGTCATGCGCATCCGGCGGACACCGGGGTCATGGCCGGCCGGTGTGCTCGGCGGTCAGCACGAAGCCGCCGCACGATCCGGGGCCGCTGCCTGACGCGATGTCCAGCGTCACCGGGGCCGGTCGGTCGCCGGGCGTCAGGGAGGCCCAGGCGGCGATGGAGCCTTCGAGGTAGATGACCTGCTCGAGGCCTTCACCCCGGATGTGCACGGGTTCGGACGGGGACACCAGTTGATGGGCCCGATCCGACAGGCAGTCGAAGAGGCGTTCGTCGGCCTGGTCGGCTGACCGTTGCACCGCCTGGGCGGCCAGCGTGGAGGCCGACGTGGTGTGGACGGTGACCGTCCCGAGGACCGCAATCCCCGAGACGACCACTCCGGCAGCGAACCAACGACTCAGCCGGGATGCGCCGAGCCCGGCCACCGGCCTCGCTCAGTCCTGGACGGGAAGTGGCCGCGTCGTGAACCCCAGCACCCAGTCCGACTGCGACTCGCCATCGATGGCCATGCGCCAGCTGTAGCGGGTACCGGGGGTCAGCGGCAGGGGGCCGAGGTTGACGGCCAGCGCCACGTCGATCGGGGATCCCTCGGGGATGCCCGGGGGGCGCCCCACGGTGAACTCCCCCCGCACCTCGACGGGATGCTCGCCGTCGGGAGTGTCGACCATGACCGGGCGCCCGTCCGCGTCCTCAAGGAAGAGCTCCCAGTGGTGGGGCGCCTCGGCTTCGTGCCAGCCCACATCGATCTTGAGTGCGATGGCCGAAGGCACCGGGTCGGGCCCGGTCATGCTCCACCCACCACCCAGCACATAGAGCTTGCCGTCGGATACCTGGGCAGCGTCGCACAACATCATCGTCACTCTCACGGAAGGTGAGGTTACTGGCTCCGATCTGGTGCAATTTCCATGTGGGTCAGCGGCCGATCTCCCGATGACCGCGAGCGGGCACCTGCCCCCGAGGGAACTCGCCTCGTGCACCACCTGCCACCCCCCGGGCGGCGGCCGGTAACGTGGCGCAATGGAGTTCCGGGGCCTGAGAGACGACGTCTACCGACGACCGTTGGCCACCGCGCTCGATCGGCTGGGCATCGGCCCCGGATGGACGTGCGTCGACGTCGGTGCCGGCGGGGGTGATGTGTCGGTGGCGCTGGCCGAGATCGTCGGGCGCGAGGGCCGGGTCTACGCGGTGGACAGCGATCCCACCGCGCGCGACGAGGTGGCGGAGGCCGCCGCCGCGCACAGCCAGGTGCTGGCAATCACCCAGTCCGGCGAGGATCTCCGCCTCCCCGAAGCCGTAGACCTCGCCTTCTGCCGGTTCCTGCTCCTCCACGTGGTGGACCCCTCGGTGGTGCTGGCCCGGATGGCCGCCTCCGTGCGTCCCGGAGGATGGGTGGTGGCCCAGGAGCCGATCACCTCGGCCGGCCGGATCGGCGGCGAGCCGTTTTCGATGCCGTCGGCCCGCCACCCTGACGTGGGCGCCCTGCTGCCGTCGCTGGCCCGCGACGCCGGGCTGATCACGGTCGACGCCTGGGCCGAGGCACCTGCGGGTGCCGGGCCGGGGCCGGTGGCCGACTACCTCGAGGTCCTGACCGGCGTCGACCCCGGGGACGACCCCGTTGTACTGCCCCCCCTGGTGACCGTGGTAGCCCAGGCCCCCGCACGCTGAGGCTGCCCGTCAGCGGAACGGCCGTGCCGATCGCCATCTACGAATCGGTAACCTTGGGAAGTGACCACCGAACCGCTCCCCTCCCCTGATCTCGCAGCAGCGGCCGATGCCATCGCCGTGGCCCAGGCAGTCGTCGACGCCGGGATCTCCGCCATGGCCGCGGCGGGGGGCCCCGACGAGGTCCAGGTACTCGCCTACGACGTGGCCCATGCCGCCGCAGCCGTCCGCACCGCCGACGCGGTGCTCGCCTACGGCACGCAGGGGGACGTCGAGGCCCGGATCGCCTGTGCCTTCACCGCCGACGCGCTGGCCGACCTGGCGTCCCGCACCGTCGGCCGCTCCAAGGAGTGGGGCATCGGTGCCGACTGGTTGGCTCCCGCGGAGCAGTTCGTGGCCACCTACCGGGGTCCGGACTTCCTGGCCTCGCTGGCCGAACAGCAGGGCCCCCGCCACCTCGATGCCGACTTCGAGCTGGTGCGCGAGACCTTCCACCGCTTCGCCGACGAGCAGATCCGCCCGCGGGCCGAGCACATCCACCGGGCCAACACCGACATCCCCGAGGAGATCATCACGGGAATGGCGGAGATGGGCGGCTTCGGCATGTCCGTTCCCGAGGAGTACGGAGGGTTCGCCACCGGTGGCGAGGCCGACTACCTGGGCATGGTGGTGGCCACCGAAGAGCTGGCGTGGGGCTCGCTGGGAGCCGGGGGCTCGCTCATCACCCGGCCGGAGATCCTCACCCGGGCCATCGTCCACGGCGGCACCGAGGAGCAGAAGCAGCACTGGCTGCCCAGGTTGGCCACTGCCGAGGTGATGGGGGCCGTGGCCGTGACCGAGCCCGACTATGGGTCGGACGTCGCCGGCCTGGTCACCGCCGCGGTGCCCACCGAGGGCGGCTGGCTGATCAACGGGGTGAAGACCTGGTGCACCTTCGCCGCCCGCGCCGACGTGGTCATGTTGCTGGCCCGCACCGATCCCGACAAGTCGAAGGCCCACCGGGGCCTTTCCCTGTTCATGGTGGAGAAGCCCCAGGCCGACGGGCACGGGTTCCTCTTCACCCAGGCGGCCGGGTCCGACGGGCGGCCATCGGACTCCTCGGGCCGGATGGAGGGCCGTGCCATCGACACCCTCGGCTACCGGGGGATGCACTCCTACGAGGTGGCCTTCGAGAACTGGTTCGTGCCCGACGCCAACCTGGTCGGCGGTGAGGGGGGTCTGGGAAGGGGCTTCTACCTGCAGATGCAGGGATTCGAGAACGGGCGCCTGCAGACCGCCGCCCGCGCCCTCGGGGTGATGCAGGCCTCCTACGAGGCGGCCCTCGACTACGCCCGCAACCGGGTCGTGTTCGGGGCGCCCATCGTCGACTATCAGCTGACTCGGGCCAAGCTGGCCAGGATGGCCGTGCTCATCCAGGCATGCCGGCAGTTCTCCTACGAGGTGGCCCGCCTGATGTCGAAGGGCGAGGGCACCCTCGAGGCGTCGATGATCAAGGCGTACGTGTGCCGGGCGGCCGAGTGGGTCACGCGGGAGGCGCTGCAGATCCACGGCGGCATGGGCTACGCGGAGGAGTTCCCGGTCAGCCGGTACTTCGTCGACGCCCGTGTCCTGTCCATCTTCGAGGGCGCCGACGAGACCCTGGCCCTGAAGGTGATCGCCCGCCGCCTGTTGAGCAACGCCGCAAGCTGACCGGGGCACTCCTGCCCCGCCGGCCCCGATTCGCCGGCTTCAGCCTGCCGACCGGCTCAGCCCGGCGCGCTCGCCACGGGTGACGAACTTGGTCGCCATCTTGCGGGACGCCTCGTCGATCATCTCGTCACCGAACATGACCGCACCGGCCCGGTCATGCTCGGTGGCCTTGCGGTAGGCGTCCAAGATGTGCCACGCCCTGTCGAACTGCTCCTGGGTGGGCGAGTACACCTCGTTGAGCACGCCCACCTGGTCGGGCGTCAGAGCCCACTTGCCGTCGTAGCCGAGCACTCGGGTGCGCTGGGAGAATTCGCGGAGGCTGTCGAGCTCGCGGATCTTGAGGAACGGGCCGTCGATCACCTGGAGCCCGTTGGCCCTGCCGGCCATGAGGATCTTGGAGAACACGTAGTTGAAGTGGTCACCCGGGTATTCGGGGATGGCCACGCCGCCCGTCAGGACCGGCATCTCCATCGAGGCGGCGAAGTCGGCCGGGCCGAAGATGATCGTCTCGAGGCGGGGCGAGGCCGCACAGATCTCTTCGACATTGATCAGCCCGCGGGTGGTCTCGATCTGGGCCTCGATCCCGATGTGCCCGACCGGAAGCCCGCACTTCTTCTCCACCTGGGAGAGCAACAGGTGGAGGGCGACCACCTCGGCCGCGGTCTGCACCTTGGGAAGCATCAGCTCGTCGAGCCGCTCCCCGGCGTTGGACACCACTTCGATCACGTCGCCGTAGGTCCACTCGGTGTCCCAGGCATTGATCCGCACACACAGCACGCGGTCGTCCCAGGGGAGGTTCTTGATGGCATCGGCCACCTTGGCGCGGGCCGCCTCCTTCTCCGACGGGGCCACCGAGTCCTCGAGGTCGAGGAAGCTCATGTCGGCCGGCACGGTGGGTGCCTTGGCCAGAAAGCGTTCGTTCGACCCTGGCGATGACATGCAGGAGCGGCGGGGCAGGTACCGGGAGCGTTCGGACATACCGCGATGGTACGGCCCAATCGGGGGCAGGCCAAAACACAGGCCGGCGGGTCCGGTCAGACCGGTTGGGCCGGAGCGGCGGAACGGGCCCGGTCGGCCGCGATCTGGTCCTGGAGCACGTCGGGGGTCAGCTGCTCCGAGAGGAGCCGCTCGAACCGTGCCGGGTCGCCGTGGACGAACGAGCGGCACAGCGGCAGGCCCTCCACGTAGCAGGTGAGGTAGGCCCGCCACGTCGGATGGGTCAGGAACTCGACTGCCTTGGCCGCCCGATCGGGCGAGAGCAGGCCCCAGCGGGCCACTTCGCCGGTCACCGTGTCGCTGTCGGCGCCGTCCTCGTGGAGGCGGAAGGCCGCGTTCTGTCGGACGGCGCCCAGGGCCTCGCCGGCTTCGGAAACCGCGGCGACGACCTCGGTGTCGTAGCGGATGCCGAGGGGTGCCAGGTGGGAGGCCACCACCGCCTCGGGTCGTCGGCCCATGACGACCTCGAGGCCCAGATCGGCCAGGCCCTCGGCGAGCAGGCACTGCGGGGTGCCCACCAAGAAGATGGACTCCTCCCACCAACTCCGGCGCCGGACCAGTCCGACCTCCTTGCGGGTGTGCTCCGTGTGGTGCCCGGGGTACGACTCGTGGGCCACCAGGTGGGCCAGCCCGGTCGACAGGACCGGGAGGTCGGTGTTGACCGCCACCCGGCTCTGCAGGTCGCCCAGGTAGTAGTTGAACCCGGACCAGGGCTGACCCGTGACCAGCTCGAACTCGACGTGCTCCCCCTCGGGCAGGCCGAACAGGCGCTTTGTCCGCTCGCGGAGGTCCTCGGCCAACGAGTCGATGGCCGCGCCCAGGCGGTCCACCGGCACGGCGTGCGACTCCCGCCACGCCACCAGCCGCACGGCGAGCGGACCGGAGCCGGGTAGCACCTCGTCGAGCCTGCGGTGCGCATCCGAGAAGACCTCCTCGTCCACCCGGGTCGGGCGCACCCCGTAGCAGGTCTCCACCTCGTCGGCGTAGCCGATCGACTCCCCGGAGAGTCGCCTTGCCGTGGTCAACAGCCCGACGACCTGCGCCCGCAGCCAGTGCCGGCGGGCGGGCGCGGCCCCGGCACCGCCGCCGGCTCCGATGCCGCCGGTCGACCGGTCGAGCTCCCCCCCTGCGTCGATGGCGGCAATCAGGCCCTTGGCCTCGGCCACCAGGCGCCCCGGTGCCGTCACCGGCTCGGCGGCGACTGCGCCGGCCCGATCGGGCGGGCCGTAGTACGCGTCCACCAGCCCGTCGATGTGGCGACCCAGCCTGAGGCCGAGGGTCAGGTACTCATCGACGAGACCGGGCGCGGCGGCCACTCCGGCTCAGTTCAGCCGCTCACGGAAGAAGGCGACGGTACGATCCCAGAGGAGCTCGGCGGAGTCATGGTCGTAGGCCTCGGGCCGGTCCTCATTGAAGAAGGCGTGGCCCGCCCCCGGGTAGTGGTGGAATTCGACATCCTTGCCGAGGCCGCGCAGCTCGGCCTCGAGCGCACGCGCCGCATCGGGTGTGAAGGAGTCGTCCAGCTCGGCAGCGTGGCCCAGCACCGCGGCGTCCAGCCGCGAGTAGTCGGGGCGAGCGTCCGCCCAGGGGATCACGCCGTAGGCCGGCACCACCGCCTTGACCGCGTCGGGACGCTGGGTGGCCAGCACCAGTGCCAGGCCGCCTCCCATGCAGAATCCGATCACGCCCACCTGTGACCTCCCGGTGCGGCGGATCAACTCGTCCACGGCGCCGCTCAGGTCCTTGGCCGCTGACTCCATCTTGAGGGCCATCATCTCCTTGGCCGCATCGTCCGGCTCGGTCAGCGGCACGGTGGTGCCGTGATACAGATCGGGGGCCAGGGCAGTGAAGCCGGCTTCGGCGAACCGATCACAGGTGTGCTTGATCTGGTCCACCAGGCCCCACCACTCCTGCAGGACGATGATCCCCGAGGTCGAATTCGACCCGTCAACAGGGGTTGCGATATAGCAGTGGCCGCTGCTTCCATTGCTCGGAAATTCGATGATTTCACCCATAGGCATCGACCCTACCCCGCCGTGTCGACTCATGCTCCGACGCTCGAACCGGCAGTCGGCGGCGCTACCCGGAACAGTCGGTGGGACGGGGTGCCGGGGCGATTCTTTCGCAGTGAATGTCCAGGTCAGCGCCGCATAAGGGGGGGGTGTCCTTGTGGTTGCCCGCTGGTTGGAGTAGAACCTATGCACATATGACTCACGCCGAGCAGTACTCGACGTCCGAGCCAGGTGCCTGCCAAACCGCACGAAGCAAGCCGCGCAGACGGGTAGTTGCGTTGCTCGCGATGGCCTCCGCTTTGGGTGCGGCCTCGGCGGTGATTTGCACCTCGGTGCCGGCCTCAGCCGATCAGATCTCCGACGCCAAGGCGCAGGCTGCGGCGATCACGGCCAAGATCCAGTCCATCGACGCCCAACGGCAGGCGCTGACCGGACAGGTCACTTCGGCCGACTATCAGCTCGCTCAGCTGAAGGACCAGATCGCCGCCAGCCAGAGCCAGATGGCCGAGGACCAGGCCACGGTGGCCAAGGACCAGGCCCAGCTGCGGGTACAGGCCATCAGCGACTACACCAACAGTGGCACGAGCAGCCAGGTGACCCAGATGTTCACGTCGAACGTCAACACCAGTGGCGTCCGCTCGGAGTACTCGGCGATCGCCACCGGCAACGTGACGACCACCGTTGACCACCTCCACACGGCACAGGCACAGCTTCAGGCGGCGCAGAGCTCCCTTGAACAGCAACAGGCACAGCAGACCTCCACGCTCGACAGCCTGTCCAGCGCAGAGAACCAGGCCTCCGCCCTGGCCAGCCAATACCAGGGCACTCTCAACAGCGTCAACGCCAACATCCAGGCACTGGTCGAGCAGCAGCAGGCCGCCCAGGCCGCCGCCGCCCAGGCCGCCGCCACCGCCGCATTCAATGCCAAGGTCGCCGCCGCCCAGGCCGCACAGGCCCAGGCCGCCACCGCCTCTGCTGCCCGAGACGCCGCCAACCGCACCACCACCAACGCCACCACGAGCGGCGGCGGCAGTGGCGGAGGCTCATCGAGCGGCGGCGTCTCGGCCCCCTCGGTACCCTCCGCGCCTCCGCCACCTCTGGCCGCCGGTGCCGCCGGTGCCGTACAGGCTGCCGAGACGATGATCGGCGTGCCCTACGTGTGGGGTGGCTCCACCCCGGCCGGCTTCGACTGCTCCGGCCTGGTCGAGTGGGCCTACGCCCAGGTAGGGATCAGCCTCCCCCACTACTCGGGGGGGCAGTACGACGACACCACCCACATTCCGTTGGCCGACATCGAGCCCGGCGACCTGCTCTTCTACGGCCCCGGAGGGTCGGAGCACGTGGCCATGTACGTCGGGGGCGGCTCGATGATCGAGGCGCCGTACACGGGCGCCACGGTGCATATCACCGGGGTCCGGACCGACGGTGGCTTCGTCGGCGTCGGTCGAGTCGGCTAGTTCGAGCAGTTCGGGTCGACGCGGGAGCAACTGCCCGTCACCGTCCACCGGAAACTCCGCGGCCTCGACCACACCTGCTGCTGGCGGGCCGCCGTCGGCCCGCCAGGTGTCGCCCACAGCACCGGGCGGCGGTCAGCCCTGATCGTGGGCGGCGAACTCCTCGGGTGGCATCTGGCCCACCGTGCCGCCGGCCCGAGGGCCGGGCGGTCGGGCGAAGCGGAACGGCAGGGCCTCCCGTCCGGCCTGGATCACCATCGCCTCACCCGTCTCCTCGCCGACGAGGCGGTCGAAGACCGCCTCTGACACCGTGGCCACCTCGATCAGGGGGAACCCGCTTCCCTCCAGTACCTCCCGCATGTCATCGATCAACGGGGTGTCCACGATGCTCGGGCACACCGCGTTGATCGTGATGTGGTGCTCGGCCAACTGGGGCCCGAGCGACCGTACGAGACCGACGACGGCATGCTTGGTGAGGCAGTAGATGGGATCGGGCGAGAAGCCGATCAGGCCGGCCAGTGATGCGGTGGCGACGATGGCACCGCCCCCGCGCGCCGACAGTGCGGGGACCAACGCCCGGACGCCGAACACGACGCCGTCGACATTGACACCCACTGCTCGCCGGTAGATGTCGTCGGTGACCTTGGTGATATCCGCTTCTCCCGTCGTCACCCCCGCATTGAGGTGCGCGAGGTCGATGCCGCCGAAGCGGGTGATGACCGCCTCCACGATGCCCGGCCAGTCGTCGGATCGACCGACGTCGGCCTGCAGGGCCAGGCCTCCGAGCTCACCGGCCACCCGCTCGGCCGACGAACCGTCGAGGTCGACGACGGCCACTGACGCCCCGGCCTCGGCCAGGCGGGTGGCCGTGGCCAGCCCGATCCCTGAGCCGCCACCGGTGACGACGGCAACCTTGCCGGATAGCGATCCCATTGCTCCCCCTTGTCCTGGCTCGTGCGCTACCGCACGGCGACCTGCAGTTGGTTGTGATCGGGGCGCCTGGCCGGCCGGGTCGGTCGGTCGGTCTGCCCGGTGTCACCCTACCGGGGACCTGGGGCATACTGGGAGAGCGTCGATTGCGTCTCTGATCTGGCGCCCGTTGACTATGAGACCCACTTCCCCATGAGACCGATACCCGTCGCGTTCCACATCTGGTTCCTCGAGGTGCACACCTACGGGATCGGGTTGGCCCTGACCTTCTGGTTCGGCCTGCGGTACACCGAGCGCCGGGTGCGTAACGCCGGATATCCGTGGCAGTGGGTGACCGGCATGTTCCTCTGGGTGATCGTGGCGGCGATCGTCGGAGCCCGAGCCCTCCACGTGGTCTCCAACCTCTCCTTCTACTCGCACCATCCGGCCCAGGTCTTCGCCATCTGGCAGGGAGGGCTCTCATCGTTCGGCGGTCTCCTCTTCGCCGTGCCGGTCGCCATCGTCAGCTCGAGACGACGGTGCCCGCAACTCCCGAGCATGCGCTTCGCCGACCTGATGGCCCCGGTGCTCATGGCCTGCTGGGGCATCGGCCGCCTGCTCGGCCCCCAGCTCATGGTGGCCGGGGGCGGGCACCCGACCAACCAGTGGTTCGGCATGTACTACGCAGGACAGGTGGGCAAACGGCTACCGGTGCCGATCTTCCAGTCCATCGAGGACTTCACCATCTTCGGCATCCTGCTTCTGGTCGAACGATGGCTGCGTTCCATCGCCCCGGTACCGGCTGCGGTTGCCGCCGCACCGGTCGAGGCGGTCGGGGAACCGGTCGAGGCGGCGGGGGGCGCGGCACCGGCCACCACTCCCCCCGCCCGGGTCCTGCCGCCTGCAGGCATCGTCATCGGCGTGGGCATGGTGCTGTGGGGCATCGAACGCTTCTTCGACGAACATCTCTGGCTCGGCGAGGACGGGCACCTCGGTTCATTGCTGGTCCAGGGCGCAGGCATCCTCCTGGCAGTTGCAGGGACGCTTCTGCTGATCTCCCGGATCGGGCCGCTCCGGCGCTGGAGGCGGGGCGAGGGAGGCGAGGGAGGAGCGGGAGGAGCGGGAGGCGACGGCCGGACCGACCTGACCAGTGATACGGCCCACGCGGACGAGGACGGCAACGGGGCCCCGGGCGTAAGGGGCGGAGCCGCTTCGGCCGGCGACCCGGACGCCCCGGCCCCCGTCGGGTCCGGTGTTGCCACCCAGGGGACACCTGACGAGGGCTGACGTGCCTTGCCTCCTGTCAACCGTACGGACGACCGTGGGCGAAGCGGTGCATTCCCGGCGACGGCACCCCGGACGAGGAGCGCGCCGAGCAGCCCTGACCCAGGAGGGAGCAGTTCAGCCGCCTGGCGTCCGGTTCAACCGCTCGAGGTCGGAGCCGGAGTCCTGGAAGCAGCGGTCGTCGTCGTGGAAAGCGAACCGGAGTCGGAACTGCTGGGATTGTACGGGGTAGCGCCCGCGAAATCGCTGGCCATCGTTGTCGTGGTGCCCCGGACCACGGCCGCATGGGTGGTGATGATCCCTATGTTGCGATCGTCGTTCGTGCTGGACGTCACGTAGTTGATGCTCCCCACGTACACCGTCTTTCCGTTGACCGAGAGGGCCTTGGCTTGGATGTAGAGCGGAGTCTGGCTGTAGTACAAGTGCACATGTATGCCACCAGCAACCAGGGTATCGAACCCATTGACATAGGAAGACGAGTACGTCATCACCATGTCGACGGTGACCCCCTTCGCGGCATCGGCCACGAGAGCCTGCTCGACAGGGGTGCTGTCCAGCTGCTCGTTCTCGGTGTAGAGCGTGGAGCCGGGCCGGGCAGCACCTATCAGGTTGACCAATCCGGCCTGTGCTCCCGGGGACCAGATCAATTCCGAGCCTACGGGCACCACGCCCCGGGTGGGCGGAGAACTCGTGTTGTTGAAGTCAGCATCGAACGTGGCCGTGATTCCAGATGCCGTGGCATGGCTGTCGGTGATGACAACAGAGTCTCGAAGTGTGGCGCAGTAGCTCGCATCCAAATTGCAGGTCATGACAGCAGCCTTCGTGCCATCGACGACGATCGACTTCTGGTGCCGTAGCACTCCGGGCCAAGCCCATTTCACCGTGACCCCGCTCGAATTCACTTCGTCATAGGCCGCTTGGTTGACCGCTGCGCGACCTCCACCTGCAGAGTCGCTGTTGAGAAGGACCCGCACGCCACCCCTCTCTTCGCATCGGCAATGAGGGCGGCATTGGGAGTGGTCGATGCCGTCGTGCCGGCGGTGCTGCATCCGGCGAGGATGACAGTGAGTCCCACGCCGAAGAGAGCGGCAGCGCTGCGGGGACGGGAAGTGCGCATCGGGTCACCTGCCCTTCTGGAGTGCGCATGACCGGCCTGCCGGATTGGCGTCCCGCCTGTCTCTCCTCGTCAGGCATCTGCCATTCCTGACTGCTCGAACACTGACCGATGCCGCACGAGCTGTCCAAGTGGGTTCGGACGGACGGGCTCCCACGACAGCCGCCAAGGGGCAGACTGGCAGCAAGTCGACCCGATTCGGGAGGTGCGCATGCCGTCACAGATCGCCACCCTCAGCATCGACGCGGTGGAGCCATTGTCGCTGGCCCGATTCTGGTCGGGGGTACTCGGATGGGAGCACGGGATCGACGACGACGGCGACGTCTGGGTGGAGCCGGCGGTCGGGCACCCGGACCACGGGGCGGTCCCGCCACTGCTCTTCCTGGCTGTTCCCGAGTCGAAGTCCGTCAAGAACCGGCTCCATCTCGACCTGCGCCCAGACGATCAGGAGCTCGAGGTCGAGCGCCTCGAAGCGCTCGGGGCCACCCGGGCATCGGTCGGCCAGACCGGGGACGAGGGGTGGGTGGTGCTGGCCGACCCCGAGGGCAACGAGTTCTGCGTCCTCGCCGCCGGGTAGGGCCGGCGCCGGACCGGCCGCCCTACGGTCGGTCTGCCGACTCCCGCGATACGGACGCCGCCTTGGCCTCGGCTGCCTTGGCCTCGGCTGCCTTGGCCTCGGCTGCCTTCCGGTACGCCTCGAGTTGGTCGAGGAGCGGCATGCGCTCCTGCCCCACGGTCGAGTCCAGCCGCGCCGCGATCTGCTCGGGCGTCCACCGACCGTCCGCGTACACGGCCCGCACCTCGCGGGGCTGGTTCCACACGGCGATCTTCGGGCCGACCGAGGTGTAGACCTGCCCGGTCACGTGCCTGGCCTGATCGGACAGGAGGTAGACGACCAACGGCGCCACGTCCTCGGGATCCCCCATCTCCGCCAGCTCCATGGGGACATTGGCCGACATGCGGGTGCGGGCAACCGGGGCGACGGCGTTGGCCCTGATGCCGTATCGGTCGAGGCCGGCGGCAGCCGAGCGGACCAGCGAGACGATGCCCCCCTTGGCCGCTGCATAGTTGGCCTGGGCGACACTGCCGGCGAAGGCGCCGGAGGTGAAGGCGACCAGCGATCCGCCACCCTCCTGCTTGCGCATGACGGCCGACGCCGCCCGGAAGACGGTGAAGTGGCCCTTGAGGTGGGTCTCGATGACCGCATCCCACTCGTCCTCGGACATGTTGAAGAGCATCCGCTCCCGCAGGATGCCCGCGATGGCCACCACTCCGTCGATGCGGCCCCAGCGCTCCACGCCGGAGCCGACGATCTTCTCGCCGCCCTCGAGGGTGGTCACGCTGTGAGCCGCGGCAACCGCCTCGCCACCGCCGGCCTCGATCTCGCCGACCAAGGCCTCGGCCACCTCGCTGGTGGGGTCTCCGCCGGCCAGCGAGACGCCGATGTCGGCAACCACCACCCTGGCCCCCTCCGCCGCCGCGGCCAGCGCCACCGCCCGACCGATGCCGCCGCCGGCACCGGTGATGGCCACGACCTTGCCCTCAAGAAATCCACTCATTGCATGCTGCTCCTCTGCATCGATTGTCCGCAGGCCCCGCCCGGCAGCGCCGCCGCCCTGCACGGCGGACCGCACCCAGGTGGCGGTTGACCGTATACGAGAACCTGTTCTAGCGTCCCCACCGGGACGGCGCCACCCCGGTCATCATCCTCGGGGCGGCCGACGCGGGCGACACCGCAGGCCGTTGACACGACCGGCGCGACGGCCCGAGAGGCCGGGACGTTCCGATCCGGACACCCGGCACGAGCCGGCAAAGCAACCGGCAATGACCGGCGTAGGGAGAAGCAGGGCATCATGGGCGATCTGGGATTCTGGGCACTGGCACACGAGGATCCGGAGCATCTGGCTCTGGTGGCGCCCGACGGCGCCGAGTACACCGCCGGCCAACTGCTGGGGCGCGCCAACCAGGTCGTGCACGGCCTCCGTAACCTCAACCTCCGGCCCGGCGACGTGGTGGCCACCCTCCTCCCCAACTGCGTGGAGATGTTTGAGCTCTATCTGGCCGCCCTGCAGGCCGGGTGGTACCTGGTACCCATCAACCACCACCTGGTCGGCCCGGAGGTGGCCTACATCCTGAAGGACTCGGAAGCCAAGGCATTCGTCGCCCACGAGCGGTTCACCGACGTCGCCCTCGAGGCGGCGGAGGAGGCCGAGCTCCCCTCGTCGGTGTGCTTCGCGGTCGGCGAGATCATCGGCTTCGGCTCCTATGCCACCATGCGGGACAACCAGCCCACCGACGATCCCTCCGACCGCACCGTCGGCGACGTCATGAACTACACCTCGGGAACCACCGGCAACCCGAAGGGCGTGTTCCGACCGCTCAGCGGGGCCACGCCCGAGGTGATGGCCCTCGGCCTGTCGGGGATCCTGTTCCTCTTCGGGGTGCAGCCTCGGGAGGACAACGTCCACATCGTGGGCTCTCCGCTCTACCACACCGCCGTCCTGCGGTACTCGGGCGCCTCTGCCCACCTGGGCCACACCGTGGTGCTCATGGACAAGTGGATCCCCGAGGAGATGCTCCAGCTCATCGAGAAGTACCGGGTGACCACCTCCCACATGGTGCCCACCCAGTTCCACCGGCTGCTGGCGATGCCCGAGGAGGTCCGCACCAGGTACGACGTGTCCTCGCTGCAGCACATGATCCACGCGGCAGCGCCGTGCCCGGTGGACGTCAAGTACAAGATGATCGAATGGTGGGGCAACGCCATCGACGAGTACTACGCAGCCTCCGAGGGCGGCGGCACCCTGGTCACCGCCGAGGAGTGGTTGCTCAAGCCGGGCACCGTCGGGAAGGCGTGGCCGATCTCCGAGATCGCCATCTTCGACGACGCGGGCAACAGGGTCGAGGAGCCCAACGTGATCGGCACCGTGTACATGTCGATGCAGACCGGTGACTTCTCGTACCACAAGGACGAGGAGAAGACGGCCGACAATCGGATCGGCAAGTTCTTCACCGTCGGCGATGTCGGCCTGATCGACGAGGACGGCTACCTGTTCCTCCGCGACCGCAAGATCGACATGATCATCTCGGGCGGGGCCAATGTCTATCCCGCCGAGATCGAGAGCGCCCTGCTGGGCTTTCCCAAGGTCGGCGACGTGGCCGTCTTCGGCGTGCCCAACGACGACTGGGGCGAGGAGATCAAAGCGGTCGTCGAGCCGGCCGAGGGAGTCGAGCCCTCCCCCGAGCTGGCCGAGGAGATCCTCGAGTACTGCGCCACCCGGTTGGCCAAGTTCAAGACGCCCAAGTCGATCGACTTCACCGAGGCCCTTCCCCGGGACCCCAACGGCAAGCTGTACAAGCGCAAGCTGCGCGACCCCTACTGGGAGGGTCGCTCCAAGATCTGACCCCGCGCCGGCCCGTCGCCGGGGTCGGGCCGGACGTCACCGTGTGGTAAGTGAT
The DNA here is from genome assembly GCA_003138855.1 of Acidimicrobiaceae bacterium. GTDB lineage: Bacteria > Actinomycetota > Acidimicrobiia > Acidimicrobiales > RAAP-2 > Bog-756. The sequence goes on from PLHF01000112.1 coordinate 58,614, forward strand.
CGCCCCAGTCGGTAGTCGGTGACAACCTGCCCCCCGAACTCCTGGGTTCGCACACCGTCGGTCTGCGCCCATCCCTGTCGCTCGTAGAAGGCGCGGGCCCGCCGGTTGGTGCCGAGGTACCACAGCGTGGCCTTGGAACAGCCGTCGGCTGCCAGCTGTTCCAACACCCTGTCGTGGAGGGCTCGGCCCATGCCCAGTCCCCAGGCGTGGGGCGCCAGGTAGAGCATGTAGAGCTCACCGGTGGCGGGCCCGGGATCCTCGTCCCGGCTCGGGCCCGCATGGGCGAACCCGGCCACCGCGTCCCCGACCCCGACGACTACCAGATGATCACGGGAGCAGGCGGTGATGGTCGCTTCCCAGTGCCGCGCCCGGCTCTCGACCGACAGGCCGGCGAGGAATTCGCCGGGTAGCAAACCCTCATAGGCCGTCTGCCACGAGGCCACGTGGACCGCAGCGATGGCGGGCGCATCGTCGGGCACGGCCTTCCGCACCTGCACCGGCCCGGGTGGACCGCAGTTCGCCGAGGACTCCTCCACCGACGCCGCCACCGCCCCCGGCGCTCAGGGAGAAGGAAGCTCGGCCGGGTCGACCGAGCCCTGGACGTCGGATGCCGCCCCCACCCGGATGGCCTCGGCCCGGATGGCCTCCAGCATGAGCGGGTCGGCGCTGTCGACGTTCCCCTCGGCGATGGCGAGGAACTGCGACGGCTGGACCTCGATGAACAGCCCATCGGCTTCGGCGGTCAGCAGGTCGCCGTGGTAGATCCCGGCCCAGGTGTGGACCTTGCGACCGTCCCGGCCGAGGCACCGGGCCTCGATGCGGAGGCCGGTCCGGAGCGGCGTCGGCTTGCGATACCGCACCTTCAGGGTTCCGGTCATGCCCGGGTTGCCGGCCACCATGTTGGCCGCTCCCAGCACCTCGTCGAAGGTCTCGGCGATGACGCCCCCGTGGACACAGGTGGGCGGCCCCTCGTAGGCGTAGTCGAACCAGGCCTCCGCCCGGATCTCGCGGTAGCCTCCGTCGACACCCTCCACGACCCGGACCCGGACAGGCGGGGCGATGGGATTGGCCACGCCCATGATCGGGCTCGTCGGGAAGAACTCCTGGGGCTCGCGGGAGATGTCGGGCTGCTGGCGTGGCCGTTTCGGCCCGGCACGGGCGGCGAGGCGCCCGCCGACGGCCTCGATGGCCTCCGCCGCCTCGATGACGGCGTCGTCGTCGAGCTGGGACGCCACCGCCATGGTGATGATCGGGCGCAGGGCGGCGGCCAATCGACGACGGGAGTCCTCTCCGGACGGGCCGTGTCCCGGGCGGTCGCTCACCGGCGTTTGAACTCCGCGGGCCGCTTCTCGGCGAAGGCCTTCTGGCCCTCCTTGGCGTCCTCGGTGGCAAAGATCGGCCAACCGAGCTCGAGCTCGATCTTGAGGGCCTCCTCCTCGGGAATGCCCTCGGTGGCCTTGACCGAGGCCTTGATGGCCTCCACGGCGAGCGGTCCGTTGGCCCCGATCACCTCGGCGATCTCCAGCGCCGACTCGAGCGCGGTCCCGTCGGGCACGACCCGGCCGATGAGCCCGATCTCCATGGCCTCCTGGGCGGACACCTCCCGGGCCGTGAGCAACAGGTCCATGGCCACGGTGAAAGGGATCTGGCGCCGGAGTCGCACCGTCGAGCCGCCCAACGGGAAGAGACCGCGCCGGGCCTCGAAGACGCCGAACTTGGCACCCTCGCCGGCCACTCGGATGTCGGTGGCCTGGAGGATCTCCGTGCCGCCGGCCACCGCCCATCCCTCCACCGCAGCGATGAGCGGCTTCTTCAGCGAGTAGTGGCGGAGCAGGGCCCTCCAGTGGAGATCGGGGTCCTCGGCCATTCGCTGCTGGACCGACTCCATGCCGGGCCCGGACATCGACTTCAGGTCCATGCCGGCACAGAAGGTACCGCCGGCCCCGGTGAGGATGGCGCACCGGATGTCATCGTTGGAGTCGATCTCCACCCAGGCGTCGGCCATGCCGACCAGCATGGGCCCGGAGAGCGCGTTCTTCGCCTCGGGGCGGTTCATGGTCACGACCGCGGTCGAGCCGAAGCGCTCATAGGTCAGGTGTTCGGTTCCGGTCACTGTGCTCCTTCCTCCGGGACGGACCGGTCAGATCCGCTCGATGATGGTGCCGGTGGCCAGGGCACCGCCGCAGCACATGGTGATGAGGGCCAGATCGGCGTCGGACCGCTCGAGCTCGTGGAGCGCGGTCGTGATCAGGCGGGCGCCCGTGGAGCCCACCGGGTGGCCCAGGGCGATGGCGCCGCCGTTGACGTTGACCTTGTCCCAGTCCACCTCGTGTACCTTGCCCCACGACATGACCACCGAGGCGAAGGCTTCGTTGATCTCGACGATGTCGATGTCGGCCAGGGTCATCCCCGCCTTGCGCAACACGTCGGTCGTGGCGGCGATCGGACCGTCGAGGTGGTAGTAGGGATCCGAGCCCACCAGGGTCTGGGCCACGATGCGGGCACGTGGGCGCAGCCCGGTCTCGCCGGCCCGCCTCTGGGACATCCAGAGCACCGCCGCCGCACCGTCGGAGATCTGCGAGCTGTTGCCGGCGGTGTGCATCCCGTCGGGCAGCACCGGCTTGAGGGCGGCCAGACCTTCGCGGGTGGTGCCACGGGGACCCTGGTCCTTGGTGACCAGCGTCTTCTCGCCGGTGGGGCCGTCGGGACCGACCACGGGAGCCTCCAGCGGGACGATCTCGCGTTCGAATCTGCCTTCGGCCACCGCCACGGCCGCCTTGCGCTGTGACTCGAAGCCCAACCAGTCGACGTCGTCCCGGGTGATGCCGTACTTCTGGGCGATCCGCTCGGCCGCCCCGAACTGGTCCGGCATGTCCCAGGGGAAACTCTCGGGCCGCGACTTCCCGGGGCCGTTGTAGGCGTTGGCGCCGAGCCCGACCCGGCTCATGGCCTCGACTCCGCAGGCGATGCCGGTGTCGATGGCATCGGCGGCGATCAGATTGGCCACGAAGTTGTTGGCCTGCTGCGAGGATCCACACTGGCAGTCGACAGTGGTCGCCGCCACCCCATAGGGCAGCCCCTGGCTCAGCCACGCCGTGCGGGTCACGTTGGAGGCCTGTTCACCGGCCTGGGTGACACAGCCACCGACGATCTGCTCCACGTCGCCCGGGTCGACACCGGCCCGCTTGACCAGTTCGACCTGGGCATGGCCCAGGAGCTCGGCAGCGTGGAACCCGGCCATCCACCCGTTGCGCTTCCCGATCGGGGTGCGCACTGCTTCGACAATCACCGGCTGGGCCATCGTGGTTCCCCCTTGGAGGTCTCGGGTAACGGGCTGGGTGCTTCGCGTGGACGTGGGCTCGGCCCGTCGGACCGACCGGGCACCAGCGGCGCAAGTATAGAACTGGTTCTAGTGGCCACCCCTCCCGAGGGAGCCCGGAGGCCCCGCCAGGCAGCCCTGGGGGCGGTCGCCGGCGCTACGGGGCGTCGCCGGCCCAGTCGACCGACACGGCTCCGATCTGGTCCGGGTGGTCCTTCATCCATCGGCGGGCGAATGGGCACAGGGGGACGACGACCAGCCCGTCACGGGCGGCCCGATCGACCGCTGTCCGTACCAGGTGCCCCCCGAGGCCCCGGCCGCCCAGCGGAGCGGGGACAGCGGTGTGCACGATCACCATCCGGTCGCCCTCGACCTCGTAGACCAGCTCTGCCACCTGGCCGTCGACGGTCGCCTCGAGGCGGCCCTCGGCGGGACTGTCCACCACTTCGCTCATCAGGCGCTCACTCCCCCGGGACCACCGAGCCGGCTGTCCCGTCGAGACGGATCTCCCCGGTCAACCGCTGCCACCTGCCGGCCATTCCCGATGGTTGCGGCATCTCCCCGCCCACCGGGCCGGTTGCGGTCGACGGCACGGCCCACGGGGCAGCACAATGAAGGCAATGAGTCAGCCCCGCTCCAGCGCCAGAGACCTCACCGTGATCGCCGTGCCCTTCTACTTCGGGAGCATGGCGGTCGAGTACGTCCTGCTGCGCCGACGGGCGGGCCAACGGGGGCCCACCGCCGCCGACTACGAGCGGCGGGACACGGTGGCCAGCCTGACCATGGGTGTCGGCAGCCTGGTGGCGCCCCTGGTCGTCCCCCACCTGCTGCGCCCGATCACCCCGGGCCGGGGTCGATTCGGCAAGGCGTTCGTCACCGCGGTCGTCGGAGCAGCCGCCGTGACCACCGCGGCCGACATCGTGGCCCGGCGGGCCGCCGGATCCCACAGGGGGGCCGAGCCGGTCGCCGTCGAGCCGCCTCAGTCCGCCGATGGCGCCGGAGGCAGGGAGCTCGCCCCGGTCGGCCCCGGTCGGCGGCGCGCGGCAGCGGCCCGGGCCCGCCGGATCGCCTCGGTCGGCGGAGTGGCGACCATCGCCATGGGAGGGGTGGCCGTGGCGGCCACCTGGGCCTCACGCACGACACCCCAGCGGATCTGGCGGCACCGGCTCCTGCCCGAGCTGCGAACGGGTCCCGTGGCGCTGGCGCTGGCCGTCGTGGGATGGGACTTCATCTACTACTGGAACCACCGGTTCATGCACGAGAGCCGGTACATGTGGGCGGTCCACGTCGTCCACCACTCCAGCGAGCGCTACAACCTCTCGACCGCCTTGCGCCAGCCGGTCGCCGATGCCCTCGGGACCTCCGTGCCCTACGGCGCACTGTGCCTGGTCGGTATCTCACCCGAGCTGGTTGCCACCGCCCGGGGGGTGAACCTCCTCTACCAGTTCTGGATCCACACCGAGGCGATCGGCCGGCTGGGTCCTTCCGAAGAGGTGCTCAACACCCCCTCCCACCACCGCGTGCACCACGGGTCCGACTCGCAGTACCTCGACCGCAACCACGGAAGCATCCTGATCGTGTGGGACCGGCTGTTCGGCACGTTCGAGCGTGAAGACCAACGCGTCGTGTACGGCCTCACCAAGAACATCGACACGTTCAACCCGGTGCGGATCGCAACCCACGAGTACGCCGACATGCTGCACGACGTGGCCCGGTCGACCGGCTGGAGCGAGCGCCTCTCCTACGTGTTGCGGGGTCCCGGGTGGGCAACCCGGCACCGTGCCGAAACGGCCGTCGGGTCGCCGGCCGTCGCCGGAGTGGAACCGACGGATGCCCCTGTTCTCAGCTCATGAGCGGTCCCAAGGGGACCGGACCCCGGCGACCTGACGATGACCGGTCCCAGCGCGAGCACATGCTTGCCGGCGACCTCTATCGCGCAGACGACCCCGAACTCGTGGTGGCGCGCCTTCGGGCCAACCGGCTGATCGACCGGCTCAACAGCGCCCCGGCCGGGGACACGGACGGACAACGTCGCATCCTCGGCGCTCTACTCGGCTCCCTGGGCGCCGGAAGTGAGATCCGTCCGCCGCTGTACTGCGACTACGGCTCATCCCTCCACGTAGGCACGAGGACCTTCATCAACTTCGGGCTGATGGCGCTCGACGTGGCACCGATCACGATCGGAGACGATGTACAGATCGGTCCGAACGTCCAGCTCCTGACGCCGACCCACCCCATGGACGCCGACCTGCGCCGAGCCAAGTGGGAAGCGGCAGAGCCGATCACCCTGGCCGACAACGTATGGCTCGGCGGGGGCGTCATCGTGCTTCCCGGCGTCACCGTCGGGGCGAACACGGTTGTCGGAGCGGGCGCGGTCGTGACCAGGGACCTCCCCGGGGACGTGGTCGCCGTGGGCAACCCTGCCCGGGTCATCCGCACGGGGCGGGAACAGCCGTAGGCGTTAGGGCCGGGGCCACCGCCGCAGGCGTCGCGACCGGTCCCGTCGTACCGGTTGTGCATCGGTCGGCCGGGTAGCGTCCCACCCATGCGCCTGAGCACGTTGATCCTCCCCATCGACCGGTGGGCGGACGGACGGCGGACCTGGCGCAGGGCCGAGGAGCTGGGCTTCCACGCCGCCTACACGTATGACCATCTGTCCTGGCGCAGCTTCCGGAACCGTCCGTGGTTCGGGGCGATCCCGACCCTCGCCGCGGCGGCCGGCGTCACCGAGCGCATGCGGCTCGGGACCTTGGTGGCCTCACCGAACTTCCGGCATCCGGTCACGCTGGCCAAGGAGCTGATGTCGCTGGACGACATCAGCGGGGGACGCCTCACCGTCGGCATCGGGTCGGGCGGGGTCGGGTTCGACGCCTCCGTCCTGGGGCAGGTGGAATGGTCGCCGACGGAGCGGGCCGACCGCTTTGGCGAGTTCGTGGCGCTCCTGGACCGACTGCTGACCCAGACCTCGACCACCGAACACGGGGAGCACTACTCAGCAGTCGAGGCCCGGATGATCCCCGGCTGCGTGCAGCAGCCGAGGGCGCCCTTCTTCGTCGCTGCCGCCGGGCGGCGCGGGATGGAGCTGGCTGCTGCGTTCGGCCAGGGGTGGGTCACCTACGGCGACCCGCACGGTCCGGCCGACATACCGGCCGCGGATGCTCCCGAGGTGATCAGGGCGCAGCTGGAGGTACTCGAGACCGCCTGCGCTCGACAGGGGCGCGAGTACCACATGATCGACAAAGTGCTGCTCCTGGGTTCGACCGCCGAGCAACCCCTCGCCTCGCTCGATGCCTTCGTCGACTGGGCCGGCACCTACCGGGCGCTCGGGATCACCGAGGCCGTCATCCACTGGCCCGTGCCCGACACAGAGCTTGCCAACGACATCGATGTGTTCGAGCAGATCGCCACCGAGGGCCTGGCCCAACTGTCGTGACCACTGAGGCCCGTCCTTGACGAGGTCAATCCGCAGCTTTCCGCTTACAAGAACATTGTGAACGTAGCGAGGCAGCAGAGTGGCCCCGACAAGACGCCTCTCGACTCTGCCCTTACGGCCTTCGGACCCCTTTTCTTCAATGACATGGTCCTCGCTTGGGACAACTACTTCTGCCCCGGGAGCAGGACGCTTGAACAGAAGGATGGCAACCCTCTCCGTGAGGTCCGGGTCCTATGCAACTCGATCATGCAGAACAACAACATCGTGTGTGCGGATAGGACGATGAAGTTCGATCCGGCCAAGTCGGTCCTGCATCATCAAGGTGGAGATGAAATCAAATTGAATGATGAAGGTTGCCTTCTCTCGTACGGGGCCTTCTTTGCGGAGAATGAACGTAGGTATTCGTAGACTTAGGGCGGCAAGGAGTCGGGGGAAGCGTAAGGGCGGAACCCACGTTGAAGCATGGCGGGCGAGGAGCACCTGGACGGCTTCGACATCGTCGATGCGCCCGACCTCGGCGCCGCGCTCGAATAGGGCCGAACGGTCGCCCGGGCGGCCACGCTCCCGATCGAGGTGCGTCCGATCCAAGACGACGACACTCCACAGTAACGACTGCCTGCCCGAGGAGGGTCCAGCTGCGAACTCCGCATGTCCTCCCAGTCGGCGGTTTTTCCAAGTGGACCCACGACCGTCCGGACAACTGCCCCCCAAAAGGCCGGAGCCTCCTCCCGCTCCGCCTGTGCTCTACGCTCCGTTTGCCCGCATAATTGTGAGAGCAGCGCAGCTAGAGCGCTCGAAGACGGTCAGGGAGGACCCATGGCGGATCAAGAGCAGCGGACAGACGGTACGGCCGACGTCGGACTCGCGGTGGAACACCTCTCTCCCCAGGAGCGCGCCGCCCTCGGCAAGGAGGCGCGGGCACGAGCGCCCCGATCGTCCCAGGCGGAGTTCAGTCCAGCGACTTCGCGCCCGGATCCCGTCGACCTCCTCGAGCGCCAGGCGCGTTCACGGGTGCCCGAGCTGGTCCCGATCCGCTACGGGCGGATGCTCGTCTCGCCGTTCGCCTTCTTCCGCGGTGCGGCACTGGTCATGGCGTCCGATCTGGCGCCGACGCCACGTTCGGGATTGCAGGCACAGATCTGCGGCGACGCCCACCTGAGCAACTTCGGCGTGTTCGCATCCCCGGAACGCACGTTGATGTTCGACGTCAACGACTTCGACGAGACCCTGCCCGGTCCCTGGGAGTGGGATGTCAAGCGCCTGGCCGCCAGCGTGGTCATCGCCGCGCGGGACCGCGAGTTCACCGCGAAGGAGGCGAGGACGGCTGCGATCGAGGTCGGGACAAGCTACCGACGGGAGATGAACCGTCTCGCCGGGCTCACCAACCTGGACGTCTGGTACTCCCGCATCGACGTGGCCGAGCTGCTCGCCGAGCTCGAGGCGCAGGCCGGCTCCACCCGGTCGAAGGCCGACAAGCGGATGGCCTCCCGCACCAGCAAGATACTGACCAAGGCCCGGACCCATGACAGCATGCAGGCCCTGGACAAGCTCACCCACGTGGTCGACGGTCAGCGCCGGATCATCAGCGACCCGCCCCTGGTCGTCCCCACCGAGGAGCTGTTCCCGCAGTTCGAGAGCGACGCGCTGCTCGAGTCACTCCATCGGCTGCTACGAAGCTACCGCCGGACTCTGCAGACCGACCGCCGCCACCTGATCGAGCAATTCGAGCTCCTCGAGATGGCCCGCAAGGTGGTCGGGGTGGGAAGCGTTGGCACCCGGGCGTGGATCCTGCTCCTCGTCGGCCGTGACAACGACGATCCCTTGTTCCTCCAGGCCAAGGAGGCCGAAGCGTCCGTCTTGGAGGAGTTCGTAGGCAAGAGCGGCTACGCCGACCATGGCGAGCGGGTCGTGGCCGGACAGCACCTGATGCAGGCGGCCAGCGACATCTTCCTCGGGTGGCAACAAGCCGAGGGCGTGGACGGGGTCACCCGGGACTACTACCTCCGGCAGCTGCGCGACTGGAAGGGCTCGTTCGCCATCGAGGGGGCGATCCCTCCCGGCCTGGTCAGGTACGCCGGTACGTGTGCCCAGGCGCTGGCCCGGAGCCACGCCCGATCCGGCGACCGCATCGCCATCGCCACGTACCTCGGGACCGGGACCACCTTCGACCAGGCCATTGCCGAGTTCGCCGAGACCTACGCCGACCAGAACCAGCGCGACTACGAAGCCCTCCAGCAGGCCGTTGCCAGCGGACGGGTCAAGGCGGAGACCGGTCTGTAGGGACCAGCGCCGGGGAACGGACCGCTCAACGCCTAGTGGGCGCACGACGCTGGCGCCGGACACCATATGGCGGTACGGCGATTCGACAGGCGGCCTGAGAGAAGGAGTCGGCACGTGCAATCACCGGAAGCCCGGTCCATCGGACGCCTCGGCGTACCGGCGTTCGCCGGCACTGTGTCACACGTCGAGAAGGCCCACCTGTTGCTCTCGACCCTCTCGTTCAAGGCGGTGCCGGTCGGCGGCAAGACCCTCCGGGGTGTCCACGACGTCATCGCCCGGCCCAGCTATCGGGCCGTGCGGGGGCTCGGCTGCGCGGCAGCACAGAGATCGCCGAGATCCTCCCGCTGGGAAGCCCTCCTCGGCACCATCACCAATGAAAGGGACCCACCTGGTTGACAACGACACGGTCCCGGCGTTCGGGCCAGCCCGTCGAAGCCCTCAGGAGATCGAAGATCCGACCGGCGCAGGCAGCACGAGGCCTTTCCGACCACCCGACGAGGGCTTCTTCTCTCTGTCGGCCCATCAATGGGCCCGATGGCTAGAGTTCGATTGCAACAAAGATGAAAGAGGAACTCATGGACGATGGACGCCCAGTCTCGTATCAAGCCTTGGCAATCGGTACACCTGTTCTCAGTTCATCGGGGACGCCGTTCGGCGAGGTCAAGCATGTTCTGCAAGTACCTGAGTTGGACCTCTTCGACGGCATTGCAGTCGCCACAAAGCATGGCTTGCGTTTCGTCGATCGAGACCAGATCTCTGACATCACCACCACGTTGGTGCGCTGTGCGCTCACGGATGACGAGGTCGCATCTTTACCTGCGCCACGTGGCAGTCTCGTCCTACATCTCGATGTCGCTCACGACGAGGGACCCTCCCTCACCGCTCGATTCGGGCGCCTATTCGGGCGGCCACACTGGAAAGAACTTGAATAGCTTCCGCATTGCCAGACACGTCGCACCGTTATCGACGCGGCGATCCGGGACAGAGGTGCTGTGATCCCGCGTCTGTCATGTCGGGACGCCTTCCGGCCTGATTAGAACTCCGCGATCGGTGGAAGGCCATTCTGGCTCCCGCGCACAGAGCGGCCGCGCTGCCATGATTTACGACGTCAGGAACCTGCCGTTGCAATTGCCCGCATCAGGCCGACTACGTTGAGTTCGATCGGCGATCCTCAATAGTAGATGGCCGGTTCTGGTGCTCCTCGTCGACCGCGGAGAACCTCGAAGTCACAGCCCCGGTTCGCCTGCATGATGTTCTGCTCGAAGAGGGCACCCCAGCCCCGTTCGAATCGAGGCGGAGGCTCTGTCCAGGCCTCACGGCGTGCCACCAGTTCATCAGGACCGATGATCAGCTCGAGCCGTCGGCCGGGCACGTCGAGTTCGATGATGTCACCGTCACGGACCAGGGCGAGCGGTCCGCCTACGAAGGACTCTGGTGCGATGTGAAGGACCGTCGTCCCGTGGCTCGTCCCGCTCATACGCGCGTCACTTATCCGGACCATGTCGCGCACGCCAAGCTGAATCAGCTTGTACGGCATCGGGAGCATTCCCCATTCGGGCATCCCGGGGCCACCCCGAGGGCCGGCATTCTGGAGGACGAGTACCGACTCGGCCGTGACATCGAGCTCGGGATCGTTCAATCGACGATCCAAGTCTTCTCGGTCTTTGAACACTACGGCCGGTCCCCGGTGTTGGCACAGGTCTGGACTCGCCGCGCTGACCTTGATGACGGCACCGTCCGGTGCCAGATTGCCGTGTAGCACAGCCAACGCCAGCTGCTGCACTGGATCGTCGAACTGCCTGATCACTTCTGGCTTGAACACGTGTGCCTCGGCGATGTTCTCGCCCAGTGTGTGACCGTTGACTGTCCGACACGACGTATCAAGATGTTGTCGGACCTGCTGCAGTAAGGCCCGCAGGCCACCAGCCTCGAAGAAGTCCTCCATCAAGAACTGTCCTGATGGCTCAATGTCGGCCAACACTGGGATCTCCCGAGCAATCTCGTCGAACAGTGACAATGGAACGTCGATCCCTGCCCGCCCAGCGATGGCTGGGAGGTGGATCGTTGCGTTGGTCGACCCACCGAGGGCCATGGTCGCCACGACTGCGTTGCGAAACGACGCCGGGCTGAGAATCTCCGAGGGCCGCAGTCCGTCGGTGGCCATGGCAACGGAACGACGACCGGCGGAAGCCGCCAGACGCCTCTGATGAGAGTTGCCAGCTGGAACCGAAGAGGCTCCTGGCATCGTCATTCCCAGCACTTCAGCGATCGCTGTCATAGTCGATGCGGTTCCCATGACGTTGCACGTGCCCGGCGAGCAGGCATAGCCGTCTTCGATCTCGTACCAATCGTCCATCGATATCTCGCCGGCTACCAACTCTTCCGAGTACTTCCAGGCGGTGATGGCAGCACCCAGCCGTTTACCCCGCCAGTTGCCATGCATCATGAACCCAGCAGGCACAAAGATCGACGGAATGTCCGCGCTGACTGCGCCCATCAGCAGCGCCGGTGTGGTCTTGTCGCACCCGCCCAAGAGCACCGCCGCATCCAACGGGTGACAATGCAGCACTTCTTCGGTTTCCATCGCCGCCAGGTTGCGATACAGCATCGTGGTCGGCTTCATCAACGTCTCGCCCAAGGACATCACGGGGATCTCCAAGGGAAAACCTCCAGCCGACCAGACACCCCACTTGACGGCGTCCGCCACTTCGCGAAGGTGGGCATGGCATGGATTCGCCTCCGACCACGTCGTCACGATTCCGACGACTGGCTTCCCATCAAAGTCATCAAGCGAGAAACCTGACTGCATCGTTCGACCTCGATGTTCGAACGAGAATGGGCCCTGGCCGTACCAGCGACTGCTGCGAAGCTGCACCGCCACAGCAGTGGGATCGACAGCTTTGTCGTCCTCGTGAGGTCCCACATGGACCGCCCATCCTCCTCCGTGAGCGGAGGATCTTCAGCTCAAGACGAGCTAGCCGAACGATATATCACGTCGACCTCGGGCCGCTGAGCGCGGCGCGGGTCGTGGCAGGGAAGCAGATGCAAGTACCAGAGTCTGCGAGAGACCGTGATACGAGCCACTGAGCCGGCGTTCTAGAGCAGGAGCGCAGTGCCGGAAGCTGTTGAGCAGTGGCTCGACGACTCAAGAGTCCCCATGTCGGAACGGTTGGTCTTCGTACGCCTTCAGGACGCGCTTCGGAGCCTTCCCACCCACGACTCGGAAATGAGTTCCTGGAGCTCGATGGTGTCAACGGCGCCAAGGTTCACCAGCACCGTTGGATGGCCGTCATAGTGCGGCGTCGTGAAGAACTTCTCGGGATCTGAGGCCAGGAGCAGCTCTCTCTCGCCCAGGTCAGCGACGAACACGACAATGCCCCCTTCGGCTTCGCTGCGGATCCGCAGGAACCCCTTGTCCTTCACAAGGAACCCCGGAGTGCCGTACCACGGCTTCTCCATCGTCTCTGGGAGGGACAGTGCAATACGGCGGACATCATCCTCCGAAGCCACGAAGCCAGGCTATCGCTGCTTCGGATCACTTTCCTGCGCTCACAACCGGTAGGGGGCAGATCGGCCAGACAGCCACAAGGCCGACGAGCCTTGGCGAGTTGGAGCTCTGTATGAGCATTTCCCTCAGCCCTTGTCCGATCCTGGAGTCCTTTGTTCGGAATGTCCAAGAGGACTTTCCCAAAGAGGAATCGGTCAAGGTCACTCGATTTGCCCACGCGATTTCACACACGCCATCGGAGGCTCACTCCCAACGAGCCCGCAAGCGCTTCGAGTGGGCGTTCGAGATGGCGGGCGGCAATAGCCAATCTGATCCGAAATGGCGGGAAATCAAACCTCTTGGACTTCGAGTTCGGCGCAACAGCCTCTATTTCTTCCTCTTCATCTTGATCTACCAGCTATTCATGTCAACGTTCTCCGTCGTCGGATACGCCCAAGAAATTACCCGGAGAAATCGCAGATGGAAGTGACGAGGAGATCCGGCAGGTGAAGCGCAAGCCCGTGGCGAAGCCTGTGGGTTCGCCGACGACCGCATGCCACCCTCGACGTCAATCGGCCATCGGAGGGTCGGCGCGCCGACGATGAGGTCGATGACTGAAGCGCCCACGCTTCAGAGTCCCGGACGTGCCAATACCCAACTGTCCCCGAACGGTTGGGCGGGGCAGGCACTTCGGGGCGCCCGGCTCGTCTCTGCGAGTTCGAGGCGGGGCCGTGATGATCGATCTTCGCCGTCGCGTGGCTGTCCAGTGAATGCCATGTGGTTCTCGGTGCGGAGGTATCAATTTCCTGGTGCCTTGTGGATGTGGCGAACTTGCCCCGCCGATCTCGGTCTGACCGATGGAGCGGTCACCGACGTCAATACTGTGACGGAATAACCTGCACCCTCGGGCGTGTTGAGCGTTATGCGGTCATGTGGGGGGGGGTGGCTGCTTCACTCGAGCTCGACGGAGGCCCTGATGACCACAGCGACCGCAACGCAGCCGCCAGGCGAGGTCTCCCACCAAGAGGCCAACCACATCCGGAGATGGTGGATCCTCGTCGTGCTGGGCCTCGCCCAGCTGATGGTGATCCTCGACAACACCATCGTCAACATCGCGCTCCCCACCGCCCAGCACGCTCTTCGCTTCTCCAACGCCGACCGGCAGTGGGTGGTGACGGGCTACTCCCTGGCCTTCGGCAGTCTGTTGCTCCTTGGGGGTCGCATCGGCGACTTCATCGGTCGGAAGCGTGCCCTGCTCATCGGGCTGATCGGTTTCGCCTGTGCCTCGGCGCTGGGTGGCGCATCGGTCAACTTCGCAATGCTGGTAATCGCCCGTTCCGTCCAAGGCGCTTTCGGAGCGCTCCTAGCCCCTTCAGTCCTCGCCCTCTTGACCACCACCTTCACCATTCCGGCAGAGCGGGGGAAGGCGTTTGCCATCTACGGCGGTATCGCCGGGGCGGGCGGGGCCATTGGGCTCTTGCTCGGTGGCATCCTTACCTCCTACGCATCGTGGCGGTGGACCCTGTTCGTCAATCTCGCCTTCGCAGCAGTCGCCACCGTCGGTGCCCTGCTGTGGCTGAAGAACGACAAGGCCGCCGACCGCGACCCGCTGGACATGCCGGGATTACTTCTAGTGACCGGGGGGCTGTTCGGCTTGGTCTACGGCTTGTCCCATGCCGAGACCACCGCCTGGAGCAACCCCTACACCATCGGATTCCTGGTCCTCGGCGTCGTGCTGCTCGCCGCCTTCGCCTACCTCGAGACCCGGACGACCTTCCCGCTGCTGCCACCCCGGGTCGTGCGCAACCGGACACGTGGGGGTTCGATGCTGGCCATGCTGTTCGCCAGCATCGGGATTTTCGGGGTCTTCCTATTCCTCACCTACTACCTGCAAGGCACCTTGGGCTTCAGCCCGGTGAAGACCGGCGTCGCTTTCCTCCCGATGGTCGCCGCCCTGGCCGGCATGGCTCAGGTGTCCAACCGGGTGCTCTTACCCAAGATCGGGCCCAAGATCATCGTGCCAATCGGCTTGCTCATGGACGCTGTCGCGATGTACCTGCTCCATCTGGTCGGTCTGCACAACTCGTATGTCAGCCATGTATTTCCCTGCTTGATCCTGTTGGGCCTCGGATTCGGGCTCAGCCTCGCCCCCTCGTTCAGCACCGGCACCCTTGGTCTGCAGCCTCACGACGCTGGCGTCGGGTCGGCCACCCTCAACACCAGCCAGCAGGTCGGAGGTTCCATCGGCACGGCACTACTCAACACATTGGCTGCCGGTGCGGCCACCGCCTATCTGGTCGGAAGGGTCGCGAGCCCGGCCAACCTCAGAACGGCCGCTCTGCACAGCTACACCACGGCGTTCCTGTGGTCATCCATCATCTTCGTGGCCGGAGCAGTGATCGCCGGGCTGGTGTTTGAGCGGGGGACCCTCAAAGCGCTGGCGGGCTCCCCAGGCGGGGCGGCCGAACCAGTCCTGGCCCGCCCCTAATTCACTGTGGGGGGATCATGGGGACGTTGGAAGCAGCTGCCGACGAATTCCTGCGTCTCTTGCCCGCCGAACAGGCCGACCGTGCCTGATGACCACGGAAAATAGTAGTAACACCACAACCTTTCCGAGTTTGTTGTGTTTACGTTTCTTTCGTTGGTCCTCGACAAAACAGTACCGAGGCCGTCTCGACCTCATCCAAGGCGCGCTCGAGCCGCCAGCGCAGAACCACGACACTTGGGCCTCGCCGAACGGCGCTGGGGCGACGGCCGCCGGCCGTCGGCGCAGGCGATGGTTCTTCGTGCGAGGTGGGCCGATTCCATCCCTATTCCATCCCTACTATTCGCCGAAACTGGGTGAACTGACTGTCATCAACGTCCGAATACACCCAGGTCAGCGCACTGAACGAGACTCCCTGGACCCCTGGGACGGAGCACCCAGATCTACGAGGG
>PLHF01000086.1 GCA_003138855.1 Acidimicrobiaceae bacterium
GCAGAGACGTCTGACCATTCATGGAGGCATTGGCGGCACCGCCAGCTCAGCCCCTTGTCGTTGGTACAGCTCGAACGCACGATCAGGAAGGGCACATCCGATGAGCTGCAGCGCGGACACTCCTGAATTGCTTGGAAATCTTCCACCCGGATCTCCTCTCGTGTGCCGGTCGCCCGGCTGTCGGACCGCCAGTCATCGCCGCATCAGGGCCGGGGCCTGTGCGGTTCGGTTTCGGATCGCCACCCCCAGTGTGGGCCTGCTGCTACTCGCCGCCACCAGGACGTCACATTACTTCGTACTCGGTTCGGAATTGTGGGACCAGGGTGTCAGATGCTCTAGATCCGAAGGTCCCTTGGGCGCACGCCTCTGCCGTGCTGCCACCACCAAGCCATCAGGGGATCGAGATGATCTGCGGGGCCATCGGGGTCGCTGTCAACGGTTCGATTGGCTTCCAACGCCGGGCCGGCAAGGCTGGTAGGTCCGACCGAATCCCCCGACTCCGACTTCGCCATCGTCAAGCCGTCGCTTCATGGTGAGTCGCCGAATGGAATCTGGGTACCGGTGGCTCTCGACCACGGCGTTGACATCCCCGTGACGTCGGACGGGTAAGACCTAACTCTGACGCACCCTACGAGGGCGGTGAGGGGCGTCCCACTCGTTCCTCGAGCCGGGACAGCTGATCGGCGATCCCTCGCAACTGAGCCTCCTGCTCGGTCGCCTCCGACGCTGCGCCACCAGCCTCCTTGGCCCGGGAGCGGGCCGCCTGATCGATGAAGGCAGAGGAGATCTGGGCAGTCACGGTGGCCAGCACACCGAAGCCGACGAACATCAGAAGCGTCGCCGCCACGCGGCCTGGCCAGGTCACCGGGGTGTAGTCGCCGTAGCCGACCGTGGTGAGGGTGACCACCGCCCACCACAACGCGTTGCCGACGGTTTTGATGTTGCCGTGGGGGGCGCGGCGCTCGAACAGGTAGACGACTGCCGTCAGGTTCAAGAACATGATGCCGGCGGCCAGGACGAAGCGCCCGATGGCGCCGCGCTGGAAGATGGAGCGGAGTAACCGGAGGCTGAATGCGACCCTGAGGAACGGGAAGAAGACGGTGGCCACGGACAGCAGGTTGTGTCGAACGTAGAACCAGTGGTGCGGCGCCAGTAGGGCCCTGTCGATGATGTCGATGGCGTAGATCGCCGAGAGCGCCAGGCGCAATCCCAGCAAGCCCAGATAGACGGCGCGGTCGGTGGTGATCACTCCCGGCGGGACCACGACGAACCAGATCGTGACGAGGGCGAGCAGGTCGAGCGGCGTCTGCCAGCGGCGCTGGTAAGCCTCGACCCGACTCCGGTCGTCACCCGGCTTGAAGCCCCCCTTGCCGATCAGATGGTGAACGCCAGGGTCAGGTGCTGCCCCTTCTCCATCCACCGCTCCGCTGGCGCCCGATGGCGTGTCCTCCACGTCGTTCACTGGACGAGGGAGTACGTGCTCTTGCCGATCAGCCACAGGCCGACGATGAGCGAGAGGTACACGATGACCTGGGTCCGCTGGACGTCCATCCACTGCCGGAGGCCGGCCAGGCGGGCTTGAGACGCATCGGGGGCGAGGATGGCGTACACCTCCATCACGAGCAGGCTCAAGGTGGCCAAAACCGCGAACAGGACGATGGTGAGTACGTCACTGGTCTTCGACGTATCCGCTTGGGTGATCGACAGTGCGGCCGCGGCCACCAGGCCCCAGGGTTGGAGGAGGAAGGCGAGGACGGCAGCTGTCCAGACGGACATGTGGTCGATCCGCTTCATCCAGCTCGGCTGGCCCGCCACTTTCGGTGCCCGGCGTCGGTAGCGCCAGGCGAAGACGATCAGGGCGACGCCGATGAGGATCTTGGCGGCCAAGATGCCCTCGGATGGCGCCGTGCTCGGTGCAGGAGGCTTGCCGGCGGTGAAGGCCAGGGTCGCGCCGATCACCAGCGCCAGGCTCAGCACCCAACCGGCCAGGAAGAAGAGGCCCTTCCGTGTCCCGTGGTGAGTGCTGAGCGTGAGGATGAAGCCGGTGAGCGGAATGGGCTCGAGCGAGCACGCCAACCCGAGGAGGACGAGGTCGACGGTCAACGACCCACCTGGCTGGGGCCATTGGCGCCGGGTGTCTCGCCGAGCAGGGGGAAATCTGACATTGCCGACAGGCTAGAAGCTGGAGCGTTCGTTTCCTTGGATTCCGGGTCTCGTTCCCGGCGAACCCCATCGCCAGTGCTGTCGGGTGAAGCGCCGTGCTGCGTTTCCGCGATGAGTCCCCGTGCCAGAAGCGGGCGCCCGAGTTCCGCAGCACCGGGTTGGGACCTTCGACCAGTACACAATGTCTCGCCGAGAATCCCTCCCTCGGCAAACATCTCCGGGCTGCTGCTCAACCTTGGGGGTCTCGAACACCGTTGCGCGCTGGACAACGCGGAGGAGCACACGCCCGTCGCCGAAGAAGACGGTGCGCACGCGAGCCGATAGTTGCGCCCCTCCGTCTACCTCACCGTCTCAGCCCGCCGCGAGACCTTGTCAACACATGCCGTCGAGCTGGGGGCATGCGACGGCATGTG
>PLHF01000035.1 GCA_003138855.1 Acidimicrobiaceae bacterium
CGGGTTCCAGAGCTCTATCAGGTTGCCGAAGCTTCCCTTTCGTCACGTCCTGGCCTTGGCGCTCGTCATCCAGGTGGCATCGGACGATTACGGACGAGCATTCACCCTGGGCATCGACGTCGACCGCGTCGACGAGTTGCCGGTGATGCTCCACCAAGACTTCTCCTTCGAGATTCCCCGTGGGATCCATGCGGCGGACGGGGTCAGCCACCACTACCCGGTCGACTTCTACGACGTGGGACTCCACTCGGTGATCGACGGCGACGAGGACTCAGATGTTGCACACGTCCCGTTCATCGTACAGATGGTCACCCTGCACGAACATCGACGGGTGGAGCGAGCCACGAGCCATGGGCCATCCTCTGCAGCGATCCCCCAGTTCCCGAGGTTGCTCAGCAATCAGTTACCCCATGTCTCGTGACCGGGGTACGAAGCACGGCTTCAGGCCGAAAACTACCAGCTCAGGGCACTGATAGGCTAGTTCTCGTCCGGTTCATTGACGATGTCACCCGCCGGTGCGGCGACTCGGCCGAAGTGCTCGCGGTGGCAGGCGCGCCGTCAGCTGAGCCCAAGGTTTTGCGACGCGTAACCGACCACAAGGGGCGGCCCCTGCGCCCGGCCAGGGCCGAATGTCCCGGCTGCGAGTTCTGAGCCGATCCGGTCGCACCCCGCCGGCGAGGACCCGGGTGCGCTTTCAGCGTCGAGCCCAATCGCCGTGCCGACGCCTGGCAAGGAAGGTGCCTCGACCTTCGGAAGAGCCTTTCGGCCCTTGCCACAACAGGGTGAGGACGAGACGATTGGTATATCGAATGCGGCGGCGTGATCCGTCGTGACCGGATGCAAGGAGGATGAACATGCCAACGATGACCTTCACCGGCCTCAGTGTCGATGTGACCGACGACGGCTTCTTCACGAACCCTGGGCAGTGGAAAGAGGAGATGGCGCGCGAAATCGCCGCCCGAGAAGGCATCGGCCAGCTGACCGACGATCACTGGAAGGTCATCAGGTACATGCGGAGCCGATACCTGGGCAACGAGCGGCCGCCAACTGCTCGATTCGTTAGCAAGCACTTCGCCATATCCGTGCGCCAGGTCTACCAGCTGTTTCCCAAGCGGCCGATGAAGGTCGCCGCCAAGATCGCTGGTGTCCCCGAGCCGCGGATGTACCTCGGCGGTTGCGGTGTCAACTGGGGCAATTGGAGTTCATGATTCTGAAATGGCCTCCCGGCACTTCGTGACTGGCGGCCAACGCTCGCGACCCGGAGGACCTGGTCTGCGAGCGATTGTCGCCGTGTGTGCCCAACCCGGCGCCGAGTCGTCCGGTTGGGGCGCGGTGATTGCCAAGCCGGAGACGAGTGCTCAGAGCGTCGCTTCGAGCGGGTCCCGGGCGACTCGGCGCGCACATCCCGGAGAGAGCGGACCGGACGGCGACGGGTGACGCTCCATGCCCGGTCGGCCTGAGCCTCTTGAGGACCTCCGGGCGGCGCCGGGGGCATCCGTGGCGCTTGCCCCGCCGGTAGAGGCAGCGGTCGCCTACGACAGGTGCTTCGACTCGCCCTGGGGCCACCACGCCTTCGAGGTCGGACGGCGCCACGCCTTTTGCGGGCCGTCGGGCCTCTCGACCGCCGGCGCGTTCTCGACGTGGGATGTGGGAGCGGGAGGTTCACCACCGCCTTGGAACAGCGCGGGGAGTTACTCACCGGAGAGGGCCTCGACCCCGCCATGCCGGCGGTCGCCGCCCGACGGGCTCGGACACCGCTGATCGTCGCCGACGCCCAGCGCCTCCCGTTCGACGACGCCACGTTCGACGGGACCGTGGCTGTCACCCTCTGCGAGTTCGTGACCGACCCCCACCTCACGGTGGGCGAGCTCAGTCGGGTGACGCGCCGCGGCGGCCGTATCGCCGTCGGCGCGCTCAGCCCGCTCAGTCCCCGGGGAGTGGCCCGACGTCGACACTTCCAGCGCCCACCATAGCATGCGGCCCATTTTGTCTCCCGGTCGGAGCTGGCGGCCCTCGGCCGGCAGTTCGGTCGCGTCACGCTCCACGCGGCACTGTTCGCCCCCGGCGCGCTTCCCGGCCTCGACAAGGTCGGTCCCCTCCTCGAAGGTCTCGGTCGTGCCTTCCCGAGGTTCGGGGCATTCCAGGTGCTCGTCATCGGCAAGGCACCGTCATGACCGGACCGAGGAAACCCGGGCCATGACCGCCGCTGCCACCAGCGGAGGGTTCCCCCACTTGACAGGAGTGCTGGCCGTCTGCGCCCACCCCGATGACGAGTCGTTCGGTCTCGGCGCCCTGCTCGCCACGCTGACCAGCGGAGGAAGCGCAGTGGACGTGCTGTGTTTCACCCACGGCGAGGGGTCCACCCTCCGCGGGGCCGGCGATGACCTCGACCTCGTTCGGGCCGAGTAAGGGTGTTCCCCCAGAAGATCAATCCTGTAGCAAGAGAGGCATCAGGGGCGCACCTCATAGAAAGCATTGATCGGGTGTTCGATGTCCAAGCGGCGAAATCGGCCGAATCCTCCGTCGCCCACAAGCTTGCGAAGCGCCGGTTCGGGGAGTCCGCAGGTCCCCAGCCCGGCGCCACCCGGCTCTGACAGGGCCGACGACAGGCACGAGTAGACCGAGGTGGAGTACAGCATGGTGGCGAAACGCCTCCGGCGAAGGTTCTGCTCGAAGGTGGGGGCGCAGTCGATATCGACGATGAACCAGGTCCCATCGCCGACCATCGCCTTCCGGATGGCCTTGACGGTTTCGCCTGGTCGGGTCATGTCGTGCAGGCAGTCGAACGTCGTCACCAGGTCGAACATGGGTCCATCAGGGAGCGGGTCTGCATCGACACGGTGGAAGGTGACATTTCCGGCACCCAGCGCAGCGCGATGCGACTCCGCCCTCTCGAGGGCATGGACCGACACGTCATAGCCGTGGAAGGTGGAGGTCGGGAACGCCTGGGCCATCTCGAGGAGCGCGATCCCCGAGCCGCAGCCCACGTCGGCGACCACCGCCCCTTGGTGCAGACGACTGATCACTCCCTCCAACTGCGGCAGCGCGGTGGAGATGAGCACCTGGCGATACCAGTTCCCCATCAGGACCTCGGAGTCCTGGGCGGACTCGAGACCGCGGTCATCGAAGGCAAGCCCGAGCCCGGTGTGGAACGCCTCGTCAAGCCGGGGCAGCAGGCTCAGATGGTTCGGGAGCGTGGTGAAGCTCCCACCCAGGTAGAGGATGCTCGACTCATCGGCCAGCAACGCCGCCACCGCGTCGGTCACTTCGAACCGTCCGTTGCCGGCGTAGTCGACGACCCTGGCGGCGGACTGCGCATGGAGCCATTCGAGGACCCACCGCTCGTGGAGCCCGGCTCGCTCGGCGACCTCGTTGCTGGTGAGCGGACCCTGACCGGCCATCGCCCGGTACAGGCCGAGCCGCAGCCCGAGGGCGACGAGTCCGGCTGCATAGGCTGCGACCATCATGCCGCCGAGGAGATCGAAGGCTTCATCCGCCGGAGTGGCGGGGGTAGTCGATTGTGCCTGTCGCCGAGGTCGTGTCGATTTGGAAGCAACTGGCGCTTCGGGTCGGGATGGGCTGTCTTCCGGCTCGCTCATGGACTCGACCTTGGACCGGCTCTGCCGTAGTAGTCGGCATCTGCCTCGCCGATCGAGGCCGAGACCCTCGAGGAGATGACATCGGAACCCGATTCTCCAGGTGGCATCGGGGAGCCCCTCAGCGATCGAGTCGATCGAGCGGAACCCCGCAACTCACCCCGACGCCTTCCATGGCCTCTTCGAGCGGAACGTCGAGAGCACTAGCCACCGTGGTCGTGTAGCGCATCAGGGCCACCGAGGCCACGATCTCCACAATCTCCGCATCGGTCCAACCGAGAGCGCGTAGCTTGTCGGTCATCTCGTCGGTTACCCCCGCCGGCCGCCGGCCGACGATCCGTGCGAAGTCCACCGCGGCGTTCTCTTTGTCGGTCAGGCGGGGAGACGGTTTGCCCTCGATGACGTCGACGCACTCCTGACGGCTCCACTCCTTGCCCATCAGGGCGATCATGTGGGCAGCGGTGCAGTACTCGCACTCGACTTCGTAGGCGGTGACCGCGAAGAACACCCGCTTCAGCTCTTCGCGGATGGTCCCTTCCATCGCCGTGTTCAGGCTCAAGGTCCACAGTGCATCCGTCGTTTCCGGCAGATAGTTCAATGCTTGCTGCAGCCCGGGGACCATCTTGTAGTACGCCTTCACCCGCTCGAAGACCTCGTGGGTCCGTCCCTCGGCCTGCTCGGGATCGATCAGTTTCACTCGTGCCATCACTGCCTCCTCGGTTCCTTTGGTTGATCACGATCGTGCATCGAAGCTCTCGGGCCGGTCTCGACTGGCCGGTTGGGGTCGGCACCCCACTCCATCCACGAGGCGTCGTAGAGGGCGGCGTTCTCGTGCCCCATGACATAGAGCGCGAACAGGGCGAAGGCCCCGAACACTCCACCTCCGCAGTAGGTGATGACCCGGTGCTCGGGCTCGAGTCCGACCGGCTCCCACAGGCGGGCAAGCTCGGTGGCAGGCAACATGGTCTGAGTGGCCGGATCGACATGGGCCGGGGCGGGCACGTTGTGCGCGGTCGGGATGTGACCGGCCCGGTGGCCCGGGTACAGGCGGGCCACACCGGTGAAGAACACCTCGGGCAACGCGTCGACGATGCAGATGTCCTCACAGCCGATGGCTGCCATCACATTGTCGGCGTCGACCCGCAGTTCGGGATGGACCCGCGCCGTGAAGACCGCCGGCGAGGGTTCGGGTACCTGTTGCTCGGTGGGACGTCCTTCCGCCTGCCACCGGGTGAAACCGCCATCGAGCAGCTTCACCGCCTCGTGGCCGTAGTAGCGCAGGGCCCACCAGAGCCGAGCCGCCCACGTACCGCCCTTGTCGTCGTAGACGACGACGGTGCTGTCATCGCCGATCCCGAGGTGGCCCATGAGCGCTTCGAACCGGTCGGGCGGCAGCACGACGACCGGGTCGTCGGGATCGGCCAGGTCGGCCATCACGTCGACGAATACCGCACCGGGGATGTGGGCCTCACCGTAGGCGTCGCGTTCGGCGACCGCCTCCAGCGCTCCCTCTGGGGTGGCCCGGATGTTGATGCGGGCATCCACCACCCGGACCGACGGGTCAGCGAGATGATCTGCGAGCCATTGTGGTGAGGCTAGGGCCTCGGGATGTCGGTAGGTCATCGCGTCGATCACCGACCGGCTCCCGCCAGCGCGTCGACGGTGTCCTGTACGCCTTCCCCGGCGAGCGTGGCGGCGACCGCAGCCACCACCGATCGGACCTGTTCGTAGCCGGTCTGCAAGAGGAAGCTCGGCGGCCGCCCGTAGCTCTTCATCCGCATCACGTAGAACCCGACCTTAGGCTGGGCGAGCACTTCGACACCGTGGAGCTGGACATAGAGACTGCTTCGGGTGTTGGGGTCGACCAATGGTGGGAAGTGGGCACGATGCGCTTTCCGTTTTCCAATGGGGCACCTGTCAATCTAGGAGTGGCCGAATGAGGTTGTGCAGGCGGCCACGGCCCGGAAGGGGCGGATCCTCGACTCGGTGAGCGGCGTTAACCGCGGCTCCGCTTCAGCCTCGGACGATAGCGCGTTCCACTCGGAACTTCGGAGTCAAAGTCAGCGCGCCGAGGCGCCGCTTCGACAAGCTCGTCCTATCCCGTTTCCAATTCGGATCGATCCAGATGCACCACGACCACGACCAGGGCGTTGGGCTGAGCGTCGCAGTGCGCGCCACCTGGCGCGAACCCGGGTGGGCTCAGTACCGCGGCCGGGAAACGCAGGGCGTCAATCGTGGCACCGCGTCAGTTGCTCGAGCATTTGGACAAGGTCCGCGAACCGCTCGGTACCGAGCTCCCTGGTGAAGGCCTCATCGGTTTCCCGTACTGCGTCCGCGATGACGTCGGTGGCGTGGCGACCCCTGGCCGAAAGCAGGAGGTCCGTCCGGCGGCGATCGCTGTCATTGGGCCTTCGATCGACGAATCCGCCAGCCACCAGGGAGTCGACGAGTTTGGAGACCGCCTGCTTGCTGACCCCCATTCCGCTTATCAGCTGGCGGGCGTCGTTACCGCCTCTCGCAAGGATCATGAGCGCCCAATACCCGGGCTGTGGCAACTCCGCGAACCCGCGGTCCGCTAGGCGGTCCCTGATGGCGGCACGGTAGTGCTGGTTGGTCCGTCGGAGCAGCCACGGCAGCAGTGCCGCCGGGCCACTCGGCTCTTGGCGGACGCCCGGTGAGTCCATGCCGATATTCGTCATATTCGTTGACAGTCTAACTGGTAGACTACAGTCGCGTTTGGCACAGACGCCGGAAAAGGAGGCTTCTCGATGCCCTACGGCAGCGGTCCTCTCATCCGACAAGCCCTCGTGCGAGCGACGCCTTGGCAGCGCTACGTGATCGGTGTTGCCATGGTCGTCGCCGGTGCCGTGCTCATCCTGCTCGGCCACGTCGCGGGCGGTCTGCTCGCCGTCGCCGGGGTCCTTTTGCTCTGGCGGATGGTTCGGTACCGCTTGCGTCGAAGGCAGGAGACGCCAGGGTCAGCTCCGGGGCCGGGGAGTCCATGACCCGCTCCCCAGTTGGTTTTTCGAATTTCCCCGCGCCGATCTCCGGCCTGCTTGTGACGCGCGCCGCCCGCCGCCCATCAGCTGTCATCGCAGCAAGTCTGTTCGCGGTCGCCTCCGTGGTGCTCGCTGCGTGCGGCGGTGGAACGAGCAGCAACAATTCCGCCGCGGCGACCACCACCGTTTACCGATGGGGGGTCGTCGGCAACAGAGGCGCAATCACGCAGCTCGAGCTCGACACGCCGCGGGCGATCGCCGGCATCAGGGGCAAGGTTGCGCAGATCGCCACTTCTAACTCCGATGGCTATGCCCTCACTTCGACAGGCGCCGTCTACGCCTGGGGGGTGAATAGCTATGGCGAGCTCGGGGACGGACGGCTGACGCCCTATGAGACGGTGGCCGTCGAGGTCGACTTCCCGGCCGAGGTCACGATCACGTCACTCCCGAACCCGATGCCGTTCGACGCCGGCCTTGCCATCGACTCGACCGGTCATGTCTGGGGATGGGGCCTCAACGGTGTCGGCGACCTCTGCTTATCCGGTCTCGTCGAAAGCCGCCCTCAGAAGCTTTCCCTCACCGACGTGACGGTCGCGACGGGTGCCCGAACGCACGCCCTCTTCGACTCGCACGGCAACGTCTACGCCTGCGGGAGCGGCGACGCCGGCGAGCTCGGAAACGGGTCGACCGCCTCCTCGAGCACGCCGACGCCTGTGGTCGGACTTCCGAGCGGCCTGAGGGTCAGTGCCCTCACGTCATCCTGGGAGGGATCGGGCGCCTTGTTCGCCAATGGCGCCTACTACAACTGGGGGTACAACGCGGCCGGCCAACTGGGCAACGGCTCCACCGCAAACAGTGCATTCCCCGTCAGGGTCGATCTTCCCGGTGCCGTCACCCAAGTCTTCCAAGGTGGGAGCGGGGCCAAGAACGGCCAGACGGTCGCCATCCTTCAGGACGGTGGCGTCTGGGCGTGGGGGAACAACGATCGTGGTCAGCTCGGCATAGGGAGCCGGATTGACTCCGATGTGCCAGTGCAGGTGCACGTCCCCCGGAACGTCGCCTTCGTCAGGGTCATCTCGGGCGGCTACGCCAGCTATGCCATCGACTCGAGCGGACGACTCTGGGCCTGGGGCGACAACGGGAGCGGACAGCTCGGCACCGGTTCGGTAACGCACCTCGCGATCCTCCCGGTGGACGTGGGGATCCATCTCAGTCAAGTCTCCTCGACGGCACAGAATGTGGCCGGATTGGGTGTGGGGACCTGAATGGAGGGGCGCGACAGATCATCAATTCTTCGTAGCCGCCGACCGAGTAGCCCGGAACGGAGGACGCCAGCGGAGGCAAGTTCCAACCGGAGAGGCTCCTATCAACGTCAAACTCCTCCCAGGGCTCCGGGACGAAGAGAGCGGACAAGAACGTGATCAGCCACTCGTCGGGCGAGGGCACGCTCTTTTAGGGTCACGCGCCTTGAAATGAGTGATCCCGAGCCGTGGGTCGGCGCGTCGCCGGTAAGTCAGCACCCGGAGGACGACGTAGGTCCACATTCGGCAGGTTCGGAGGGTGCTTAGCCAATGGGATATGCCTCCAGGAGGCATGGTAATAGCCGACGTGCAGTCAAGTCGGAGACGGGGCTGTGACGCCCGAACCGGCAAGCGGGAGAAGGGAAAGCTCTTCGGCAAACCTGCCAACGACTTGGAGATTGCTCAGAGCATTGTTCCGCCCCCGCTCTTCTGACCTCCTCCGAGAGCACCTCGCAGTAGGTCGCCACCCTGTCCGAGCGTCGGTCGGTACACCGAGGTGTATGCCGGGCACGCGGTGTCCGCTGACGTTGACCAGGACGTGGTACTCGGCGGTAGGCGCGCTGCGGTCAGAGTTCGGACTCGTCGACGCCCAGGTTGCCGACGAAATCCGGTAACCCAGCCAATTCGCAGAACCGAGCCGCCGCGGGCGACAGCTCACCCGATCGGTACACCAGGGCGATCCGCCGGACCGCCGCCGGATCGGGTCTGGAGACGACGGCTCCGAACTGCTCGGCGAACGTTGCGAGAGCCTCGGGCACCAGGGCCGCACCGGCACCAGCCAGGACGAGCGGGATGATGGCCTCCCGCAGCGCCGAAGCGACAGCCAGCATCGGGGTGATTCCGAGTGCCCCAAGTTGTTCGTCGAGCAACCGACGAGTAGAAGTACCTTCGGGCGCCGCCACGAACGGGGTCTCATCCGTGACCGCCACTTCGACCCCACCCCGGGCACGTGAGGTTGACGTTCCCGGCGGATGGATGAAGACGAGCGACTGAGACCCTAGGTCGATGGATTCAAATGACTCCGGGACGTGGAGCGCGTCGGTCAGACCGAGTTCGCAGGTCCCGCCCTCTACCAGGTCGAAAAGCTCTCTACCGCTCTCGGGAGCCGCCAGGTCGACCCGCACGCCGGGGTGGTGCTGCCGGAACTGCCCGACGAGTCCGGCCAATGGGTCGGCCGCCAAGGTCGGGAGGCTGCACACACTGAGGGAGCCGGCCATGACCCCGGCGACGGCGGCCACC
Organism: Acidimicrobiaceae bacterium; assembly: GCA_003138855.1. Lineage (GTDB taxonomy): Bacteria > Actinomycetota > Acidimicrobiia > Acidimicrobiales > RAAP-2 > Bog-756. The sequence continues at coordinate 9,136 of PLHF01000035.1, forward strand.
GCGGCCCGGCCCGTTTCGACGTCCCGCAAGGCCTGTCGGGCCGGCCCGAGAAGTGCGGCGCCTGCCGCGGTCAGTCTTACCCCCCGGCCGACCCGTGCGAACAACGGCGTGCCGAGCTCGCGCTCGAGTTCCTTGACGGCGAGTGAGAGGGCCGGTTGTGAAACGAAGACGGCCCTGGAAGCCGCGGTAAACCCGCCGTGATCAACCACGGCCACAAAATGCCGGAGGCGGTTCGTATCGATTTGCGTAACTTATCGCAGTCAGTGGACATCGCTATTCGACTTCTGAGTGATAGTGCATCAGGTTGGCTTGGTGGAGGAAGCCGTCAGCAGGGGTGCGAATTCGGCTGGGTGGCAGCGGCTGCTGATCGAGCCGAAGCGCCCGGACCGGATCCGGAATCGACCGGGGGCCTTCTGGCTCACCGTCGCCGCCGTGTGCATCGGTGCCTTCATGGGCCAGCTCGACGCCAGCATCGTGACCGTCGCCCTCCCGACCCTGCAGCGCACCTTTCATGCCAGCGTCGGCGCGGTTACCTGGGTGGGGCTCAGTTACCTCCTGGTCCTGGTGGCCACCGTGGTGGCCGTCGGCCGTTTCGCCGACATGTGGGGTCGCAAGCTCCTCTACGTCTACGGGTTCGGCATCTTCATCATCGGCTCTGCGCTGTGCGGGCTCGCCCCCGGCCTCGGGTGGCTCATCGGCTTCCGTGCGCTCCAGGCCGTGGGAGCTGCCCTCCTCCAGGCCAACAGCGTGGCCATCATCGTCCTTGCCGTGCCCAAGCCCTCGCTGGGCAAGGCGATCGGGATCCAGGGCGCTGCCCAGGCCATCGGACTGGCGCTCGGCCCCACCGTGGGCGGCTTCCTCCTTGCCGCCGGAGGGTGGCGGCTCATCTTCTTCGTGAACGTGCCGTTCGGCCTCGTCGGCATGATCGCCGGGGTCCTGTTGATTCCCCGAAGCCGCAATCTCCAGGACGCGACGCCGTTCGACTGGTCGGGTTTCACCCTGTTCTTCCCCGCCGTCATGGCACTGTTCGCCGCCATCTCGTTCGGCAACGCCCGCGGTTGGAGTTCGCCATCGATCATCGGACTCCTTGTGGGTGGATCGGGCCTTGTCGTGGCGTTCGTCCTCCGCGAGCGGCGGTGCGAGCACCCTATGCTCGATCTGCGGCTGTTCCACCAGGCACGCTTCAGCGCCGGGATCACGAGCGGGCTGCTGTCCTACCTGGTGATGTTCGGCGTCCTGTTCCTCGTGCCCTTCTACCTCGAGCGGGGAGTCGGCCTCGGTTCGGGGCGCTCCGGACTCGAACTGATGGCCATGCCTGTGGCACTGGGTGCGACGGCGCCGCTCGCCGGTCGGCTCGCCGATCGCATCGGAGCGCGTCCGCTCACCGTGGGTGGAATGGCCAGCGTTGCGGTTGGACTCACAGCCCTCGCGGCTCTCCGGCCGGAGACGTGGCTCTTCGTGGTTCTGCTAGCTGTCGTCGGATTCGGCATGGGTGCATTCACTCCGCCGAACAACGCCACGATCATGGGCTCTGTCCCTGCGAACCAGGCCGGAGTGGCGTCAGGTGTCTTGAACATGACCCGTGGCATGGGAACCTCGCTCGGGCTGGCGGTCACCGGGTTGATCTTCGACGCGACAGGCGGCAGTTCCGCCTCGTCGGGATCGGTGGCCCACGCGTTCTCAGCCACCTGCCTGGTGCTCGCCGGCGTCGCTCTCGTCGCCGGACTCATTGCGGGGACGTCGGAAGGCGGACCGATCGCGGTGCCGGCCGGGGTCATGGCCGAATGAGGCCGGGTCCGGCGCCCGCCATGGCCAGGCGCCCGGTGGTGCTCGGGGTGTTCACCTTCGTCATCCTTGCCGTCGCCATCGTGAGTGTGGCCACGGGGAGCTGGTACTGGGCAGTGGCAACGGAGGCGGTCATCGTGACCTGGTTCACCATCGCGCTCGTGATGCCACGGACATGGCGCAACTCTGCAGGGGACCAGAGCGCTGACTCCCCGACCGCCGGGTTGCCCGCCACCGACCCTCACGGACGGGCTTTTGCATCTCGGGGAAGCTGATCCACCCCGTTCACCCCTCGTAGTCACACGTGAGTGCCGGTCAGCGCCTGGAGCCCCAAGCTGGTCGAGGCCACGAGGACCCACAGGATGGCACCGAGAGCGAGGGGCCGGAACCCGGCTCGGCGGATCTCCCGTGGCCGGGTGGACAGGCCGATGGCGCCCAGTGCCATCGTGATCATGCCTTCGGCGATGGCCGACAGGGCCTGGTGCCAGCTGATCGGTACCAGGCCGAACGTATTGAGAGCCACGGCGACGAGGAACCACCCGATGAATACCGGCACGACGTGGCGTATCCCTCTGGGTGCCTCAGGCCCATTCGCGGTTGTACGCGGACGGCCCGCACGGGCACGCCAGGCCGACAAGGCAATGGCAATCGGGATGATCATGAGCGTGCGGGTCAACTTCACCACCACGGCGTAGGTCGCGGCACCGTGCCCGAAGATCGTCGATGCGGCGACGACCGAGGAGAGGTCGTTGACCGCAGTTCCGGCCCACAAGCCGAAGGCGTGGGGCGAGAGACCGAGCGCGTGACCGATGCTCGGGAAGGTGAGGACCGCAGCCACGTTGAAGGTGAAGATGGTGGCGATGGCATAGGAGACGTCGGCATCCGAGGCGGAGATCACCGCATCGGTGGCGGCGATGGCCGATGCTCCGCAGATGCCGGTCCCCACGCCGATCAGCGTCCGCAGATCCCGGGCCACTCCCAGTGCCCGTCCGATCACGACGGCTCCGAGCAGCGCCACCGCCAACGTGCCGAGGAGAACCGGCAACGACGCACTCCCGATGGTGAGCACCTCGTGGAACGAGAGCCCGGTGCCCAGGACCACGATCGACGTCTTCAGGACCGTCTTGGCAGCGAAGTTCAGTCCCGGACGCGCCCGTTCCGCCGGCGGGCGGATGAGTGCGATGCCGATCCCCCCGACGACGGCGAACACCGGGGGTCCGACTACGGGGGCCAGGTGGCCGAGAAGCGTGGCCAGGGCGGTGAGAGCCACGACCGGCACCAACCCGGGCAGGAGTGCCGTCGCACGCTCCAACCGGGTTCGGCCCGGGGCGGCCTCCACTTCCGCTGGTGCACTCGAGGGACCAGCAGGGTGCCGTACGTTCATGTGACCACCTTCTGTCCGGTGGACAGCTCCCGATAGACCGAATCTCGGCGCAGTCATATAAGGTTCCCTTATGCCACTCGCAGAACCGGTTCCTGACATCCGCTCGCTCGACCTGCTCCGGAGCGTGGCGGAACTGGGTTCAATCCGGCAGGCCGCCGGCGCACACCACATCAGTCAGCCGGCAGCGAGCACGCGGCTCCGATCGCTGGAACGGACACTCGACCTGGAACTCCTGGACCGGTCGTCCGGTCGGGCTCGCCTCACAGGCGCCGGGCGCGCGGTCGTGCAATGGAGCGAGGCGGTGCTCGAGGGAATGCGGGATCTGCTCCTCGGGACCGCGGCCGTGCGGTCGGAGGGGCGGGGCAACCTGCGCATCGCCGCCAGCATGACCGTGGCCGAGTACCTCGTGCCGGGGTGGCTGAGCCGACTCCGGGCGTCCGACCCGGACGTCGCCGTCTCGTTGCAGATGGGCAACTCCGGGCACGTTGCCGAGATCATGCGGGTCGGCGGGGCCGACATCGGATTCGTCGAGGGACCTGATGATCCGCCCGATCTGCACACCCGCGTTGTGGCGGGCGATGACCTCGTGGTCGTGGTGGCACCGTCCCATCCCTGGGCCCGCCGCCGGCGTCCACTGTCCCCGACCGACCTCGCAATGACACCACTCGTGCTGCGCGAAGAAGGATCGGGCACACGGGATGTACTCGAGCGAGCCCTCGGCGCCTCCGGTTTGGAGCCCACGCCCCTTGTCGAGCTGGCCTCGACCACGGCCATCAAGGCCTCCGTCGCGGCAGGCACCGGACCCGGCGTCCTCAGTCGATTGGCCGTCGAACCAGAAGTGGCCGACGGTCGGATTGTCGTCGTGCCGACATCAGGCATCCGGCTCGAACGCCTGATCCGTGCGATCTGGTCGAGCGAACGGCCACTGATGCCAGCGGCCACCAGGCTCCTGCGTCAGCTCAGAGAAAGCGCTGGCGAACGTTGACGGCGCGGACGACCGTGTCGACCGCATCTCTCGGGCCATCGTCCGTGTCCACGACCCGAGTTGCCTGCTCCGCCCGTTCGACTGTCAGGCCGGCCTCGACCGCCGCCTCCGTCACCTCACTGACCCGGTAGAGCACGTCAGGGTTCTGCGGACCCCCGTGCCCGCGAATCAGGTTGTCGACATCGTGGGCGACGACGAGCAGGGTGCCACCAGAGGCCACAGCTGATGCAGCGATGGCAAGGGCCGCCGAGCGGGCAGGTTGAGGGACCTGCAGATAGAGCACGGCAACGAGGTCGAATCCGTCGGGTGGTGGCGTCCAATTCTCCACGGCGGATTCGACCCAGGTGACCTCGACGCCCCAGAGGTCAGCGAACCGCTTGGCCTTCGCCAAGCCGACCGGCGAGAAGTCCACACCGGTCACCTTCCAACCTTGTTCCGCCAGCCAGATCGAGTTGCGCCCCTCGCCACAGGCGAGATCCACCGCCCGGCCTGCAGGAAGCCCGACGACCTCAGCCACGAGGAACTGATTGGGCGTGCTCGTCCACACCAACTCGTCGCCGCTGTAGCGCTCGTCCCACTGCTGGCTTTCCATGGTCACGCCTTCCGTCGGTCGGAGACCACGGAAGAGAACACTGGCGCGCCACGCGGCAAGGCCGAGATCCCAATGCCAGCAGCTGCCGGCAGATGCTCCGCCCGTTCCACCGAGCTCGCTCTCATCGACCGAACCAGCGTCGCCCCTTTGTCGCCGTCCGAGCGCGGCACTGGCACCGATCCGCTGGGGCCACGTGACCCAGGACCTGCTCCACGTGCATGCCGCACCCGTTCCAGGACGGGCGGCTGCACCGCTTGCATGTCACTGCTGCACACATACGCCGTACCTTTCGTCAGCTCGAGCGGTGACCCGCTCAGCGATGTTCCTTGCGGATGATCTTCGCCATCTTCAGGTTGATGGCGAGGAAGCGCCCGAACTGGGCGATCAGACTGGTGCGGGCCCGAAGGGTCTTGGCCGTCGGGAGCGGTGCACTGGCGATGTCGTCAGTGGTGTGGTCCATCGTCCTCTCCTCTCCTCTCCTACTCGGGAATCAGGTGCCAGCCCGGGCGGGCCTTGGCCTTGTACATGAACATGTAGTGGAGCACCAGCTTGATCCAGTGCCCCGCCAGGCCGATCTCGCCGAAGGTGTCCTTGAGGCTGCGCCCCGTGCCCGGATACTTCTGGAGGTCGGGCACGACCGGGTACATCGTCATCGACGCCGCGCTCCCGTGGCGTAGGCCGGACCCGGCCGAGGCCACGCAAGCTGCGGCCATGTCGGCCATCGAGGCCGACCGGACCTGCACCGAGGTGCCGTCCTCGATCATGGCGGCGACGTTGGTGGCGGCCAGCTTGCCCATGATCCCCGATGGCATACCCGTGCGGGGAGGTGACGGGGCGATGACAGTGCCGTTGGGGGACTTCCTCGGGCGCGAGATCTGGTGGGGTGGGGCGAAGGCGATCCCTACAGCGAAGATGTTGGGGTAGGCGGGCACCTGGTAGGTGCGGGGCCAGTCCTCGGCCCGCCACTCCTCGAACGGCTTGGCCGTGTAGTCGGCGTCGACCTTCATGAACCCGTTGGGGGCGAAGAGCTCGGCGCTGATGTCCTCGCCGTCCTTGTCGAACGCCTGGAGGTCAACCCCGCGGAACGGCGGGAGGAGCATGGCGAAGTCGAACGCCAGCGAATTGCTGGTGCCGTCCAGCTGCTCGTAGTGCACGACGCCGTCCTCGACGCCGGTCACGTGGACTCCGGTGATGGCCCGGATCCCCCGCTCCCGGAACAGCGACTCGGTCCACAGCTTGGACGTGGTCTGGAACCCCTGCTGGGTGAAGGTCAGTCCACCGACGCCGAAGTCCCCGAGCTCGTACTCGTTGGTCAGGTAGACGATGTCGGCCAGCTCGCGCACGCCGGCCTGACGCACCTCGTGCTCGACATTGAACGCGTACTCGAAGGCCGCACCCTCGCAGGTGCACGTCCCGTGCCCCATGCCGACCACGAGGACCTGGCGCTCGCCCTGCTTCATCTTGGCGATCGACGCCTGGAGGGCCGCCGACGCCTCGACGGCGTGGCCCGAGGTACACACCGAGTAGGAGTGGCCGTCGGGGCCCAGTCCCGGGGTGGCTCCAAAGTTGAGCTTCGGGCCGGTGGCGTTGATCAGGTAGTCGTATGTGAGCTCGCCGTGCTCACCGGCCTTCGTCGGATCGGTGTACGTCAGCTCGATGTAGGGCGAATCATGTCCCGCGTCGCCCTCGGGGTGGATGGCGGTGCCAAGTGCCTGTTCGTAACCGATGCCCCTGCGCTTGTAGATCGGACCGAGCTCGAAGGTGACCTGGTCGGTCTTCATCTTGCCGACCCCGACCCAGATGTTCGACGGGATCCAGTTCCACTTGGAGTTCGGGGTGACCACCACGACCTCGTCGGAGCGCTTGAGCATCCGGGAGAGATGGAGCGCCGCCGTGTGGCCAGCGATCCCTCCACCCAGGACTACGACTCGTGCCATGTCAATCCTCCGTTCGTTCGCCTCACCCACACTACCAGATACCCCTGGGGGTATCAACCCATCCGACCGGAGTCGTCATCCGTCCCGTCATCCCGGTTCGGACAGGGTGAAGCACCGCGCCAAGAACTCCGTCAGACGTGCTGCGTCCCTGACGATGGCCACTCCCCGTTCGGGGTCCTTGGTGATGTCGAGCGACGGACAGAACACATCGGTGCCGCCACAGAAGAAGTGCGGCGAGCCGAGTACGCCACGTCGTCCGCCTTCGTGCCAGTCCGCCACCACGGCGGCGTGGTCGGACTCGTCGGGCATGGCCACACCGAGATCGCGGGCCAGGTCCTCGAGGGTGCCCCGGTCCGAGATGTCCCGGCCCTCTTCGAAGAGCACGTCCCGGAGCGCGAAGCTCACCCGTTCGCCAACCTGGAGGTCAGTCCGGTAGGCCCGATTGACCAGTGCGAGCGCATCGAAGGTCGAGCGAGGGAACCGGTCGACGTCGAGGTTCCGGAACAGGTCCGGGGCGACCTGTGCGCGCAGGTCGTCCGCGTGCTCCTTGGTGACCGCGGGATCCAGTGGCGCGCCGTTGACCAGCTCCAGCGGCCAGGCCCGCACCCGGATGCCGACGTCGGTGCGGCCGGTCCGGGCCCGTTCCTGCTCGATCGCCCGCAGGCCGACATGGGTGAAGGGGCACCAGATGTCGGCGAACACCTCGATGACCGCATGCGTCGGTGTGCTCATCGTCCTGCCTTTCGAGTCGGCGAGGGCGGGCGGGACCGGATTGCCGGTCCCGCCCGCCCTAGTGGTGGATCGTCAGCTCGCCCGGACAGCCTTGCCGCTGAGCGGCTGTCCGAACAGCACGTTGAACAGGCAGACGTCGAGGGCGCCGGCGGCGAGTGGGACCAGGCCGACGACGGCGAGCGCCCACCACCCTCCGCCGAGCACTCCGCCGATCACGATCAGCGCCACGCCGGCGAGGATCCGTACTGCCCGTCCTGCAGCCGATGCCATGAATCGGGAGAATCCCATCATCCGTGCTCCTTTCCTTGGTTGGCTGTTCCTGTTCTGCTCACGCCAACTTGGTGAACATGCGTTGGACCTCGTCGAGGGGGTAGCCGGATTTGGCTGCCTCCTCGGGATGCTGGACGCAGAAGGTGAGCCCGCTGGCGATGAGGCGGAAGCCGACCTGCTCGAGCGCCTTGGTCGCCGCTGTGAGCTGGGTGACGATGTCCCGGCACTCTCGACCTTCGGCAAGCATCGCCTCCACGCCGTGCACCTGCCCCTCGACACGCTTCAGTCGCTTGCGGAGGTCGTCGACCACCTCCTCGGGTAGTTCCATGATCACCCCTCCTTCCTCATCGCGGACACTTCTCGGGCCACCGGCCCTGGCTCAGTGGGAGAACGTCACCTTGGGCAGAATCCGTCCGAGCCACTTCGGCTGGTGCCAAGCACTGTGCCCACCGAGCCGCAGCATGACCGGGAGCACTACCAACCGGACGACCAAGGCGTCGAGGGCCACGGCGATGGCCAGGATCACCCCCATCTCCTTGGGTGCCAGCGGTCCCGACAGGGCGAAGGTCAAGAAGACGGCGATCATGACGGCTGCTGCCGACAGGACGACCCGTCCCGAGGTGCGCATCGAGCCGATCATGGCGTGCTCGGGATCCGGGTGCGTTTCGTAGCGCTCCTTGGCCGCCGACAGCATGAACAGCGTGTAGTCCATGGCCACACCGAAGACCATGGCTCCGAAGAACAGCGGGGCCCAGGCGTCGATGAACCCCTGGGGCTGGAAGTTCAGCGGACCGGAAAGGAACCCGTTCTGGAAGATGAGGCGCCCGATGCCGAAGGCGCCCGCCACCGACAGGGCGGTGATGAGCACGCCCATCGCCGCTATCAGCGGCGCCCCCAGCGCGATCAGGAGCAGGAGGAACCCGAGGACCCCGAGTATGGCGAGGACGATCGGCGTGTGGGATGCCAACGACACTTGGAGGTCGTGGTTCTCGGCCGCCGCTCCGCCGATCAGCGTCCCGGCCGGGAGCACCTGACGGAGACGATCGATGGTGGCACCCGTGGCGGTCGTCGACGGCCCGGTGGTCGGGACCACCTGGTCGAGGGTCCACCCGGCATTGGTCGGACCCGGCACGGCGCCGGCCACCCCGGAGGTGTGGGCGAGGATGGCCATGGCCTTGGCCTGCTCATCAGCGGGCACGACCACCTGCAGGGTGCCCGGTGCCCCGGGACCGAAGGCGGAGGTCACCTGGTAGTAGCCGACCCGGGCGTTGGCGCTGGGCGGCACGATCGTGATCGAGGGCATGTTGGTCCGCATGCCGATGACCGGTGCGGCGGCCAGGAGCAGGAAGACCAGGGCGGCTGCACCTGCTGGGAAGGGGTGCTTCCACAGGAACTTGCCCCACCGGTGGAGCTGCCGGTCGAGTGGCCCCTCGCCCACCTTCGGGCCGCCGCGCCCGAGGCGGATCGTCCCCTTGTTGATGTTGGTGCCGAGCTTGCCGAGGACGGCCGGAAGGAGCGTGAGGGTGGCGGCAAGCACCGCGATGACCGACAGCATGATCCCGAAGGCCATGGACCGGAACGCCGGGCTGGGCACGATGAGGATGGCGGCCAGGGAGGCAAGCACGGTCAGGGCACTGAAGGCCACGGCCTTTCCGGCGGTGTCGACCGTCTCGGCCACGGAGGCGACGATGGCCTCCCGGTCACCCGGTTCCGCGCCGCGTCGCTGGAGTGCGGATCTGAAGCGCATGACCAGGAAGAGGGCATAGTCGATACCCAGTGCGAGGGCGAACATCAAGGCGAAGTTGAGCGCCCAGATCGAGACCGGGGTGAACTTGGTGGTGATCACCAGTGCGCCTGCAGCCACCAGTAGGCCGGCCATGGTGAGGAGGAGCGGGAGCCCTGCCGCCACCAGACTGCCGAAGGCGATGACCAGGATGATGATCGTCACCGGCCAGGACAGCATCTCCGACTTGAGCATGGCGGAGCGGTTGGCCGTGTTGAAGTCAGCCCACAGGGCGCTGTCGCCGGTGAGGGTCACGGTGACGCCGGCGGTGGAGAGCGCGGCCAGCTTCGGCTCGACGGCGTCGGCCGCCTGCACCATCTTGTTCGAGTCGGCGGCGGCGCCGGCCGTGATGATGGCCGTCCGTCCGTCCCTCGAGATCGAGACGCCGGCCTGGGGTGCGACGACGGTGGACACCCGCGGATCGCTGCGGAGCACCCGGGTCGCCTTGGCCACGACGGCCTGGGCACGGGGGTCCGACGCGATCGGACCGTGGTGGTCGACGATCACCACCTGCAGCCCGGTGGCGCCGAGGCCGGCGAAGTCCTTTTCGATGACGGCACGGGCGGCGACGGACTGGCTGTTCGATGCCTGCCACCCGGCACCGGCGAGCGCGTTCTCCACATGGACGGCGAAGATCCCGAAGACCAAGACCACCAGGATCCAGGCGATGAGCACCCTCCGGAAGTGGGTGGCGGCCCAGCTGCCGAGACGGGCGAACGGACTGGGTCGCCCCACGTGGATCGTGTCGTCGGCCACGCCGAGGCTGTCCCCGATCGGGACCGGACCGTCATCGACCTCGGTTGCTGCCGTCGCCTGGGGTGAGTCGAGTCCGGTTCCTCGGGTCGCGGCCATGGGAAGCAATCCTTTGATCAGACCGGTACACGCACTCGGAAGGAGGGGCGCATGCACGGATACCTGGGTGGGTATGTGGAATAGTAACACGATACCCCCCCTGGTATCAAGCAGTTTGTCGAAGCGGCTTAGCGTTCCGCGCCGCCAGAGAGCCGGCCGTCAGCTCACAGCAGCATGAAGCGCACGCACGAAGGGCGGGTGAATGACGGCCCCTAACTGCCCGTAGGCGAACGAGTCTGCGCTCCTTTCACAGGAGAGCAGGGTGCCGACGGAGCCCAGTCACGGCACAAGCGCAAGTGAACATCGCGAGCGAATCCCCCGAGGACGGGATACCTGGCGAATGTCGGCCTCGCAGGGACGTGCTACCAAAGCTTGGCGACGCGCCCCTCAGTCCGAGTCGACCTGCCGCCGTTACCGATCCGCTACTAGGAGTCCGTGCTCGGTGAGGAAGTCGACCTGCTCCGTGTGCATGGGGTCGGGTGGCGCCGTGAACCACCCTCGTCCGGAGCTGGCGTCAGCCGTCAGGTCGACGTGGCAGAGGAATGCAATGCCGACGGGTGAGTCCAATCCGTTGAGGTAGTGGCTCGGGTACTCGATGTAGCCGAGGAGTGGCCCCGCTTTGATCTCCAGGCCGAGTTCCATTGATGCGACCCGTTCGACTGCGGCGACCAACGGCTCGCCGAACCGTACCGTGCCCCCAGGGATGTGCCACAGTCCCGAACACGGCCCTTCCGTACGCTTCGTCAAGAGAATGCCGAGCGGACTCTGGATGACTACCTCAACAGTACCGATCCGATTCGCCGATGGACCTCGGGCACACTCGGCTTGAGCAAAGGGAGAGGGTCTGCTCTGAGTCGGTGGCCAGTTGCTTCGACTGATGAAGCTGCACGAACCGCCCGGTTCGACGTACTCCGCCGTGCTCCGAGCCGGTAGCTTTCCCGTATGCCTGACAGCGCCGATACGAACGAGGCCATCTGGAAGTCTGATGCTGCGATCTCGCACTGGGTATCGACGGCCGAGGACCGTGAGCGCCGACGCGCCGACGAGCGCCGGCTCATGGCTGAGCTGCTGCCGTTCGACAAGGACCAGCAGTTCACCTTCATCGACCTGGGCGCTGGGACCGGCGCTGCCGCTCGGGTGGTCCTCGACTACTTCCCCGGCGCACGAGCCATCCTGGCCGACTACTCCTTGCAGATGATGGAGCAAGGGCGCCGTGAGCTCTCCGCCTTCGGGGATCGCTATACCTATGTCGAGTTCGATCTCGCTCGCGGCCCCTGGCCGACGGAGATCCCGAGTGAGGTCGACGCAGTCATCTCGTCACTGTGCGTCCATCACCTCCCCGATGAGCGCAAGGGGCAGTTGTTTGCCGAGGTCCTGGAGCACCTGCTTCCCGGGGGCTGGTACCTCAACTACGACCCTGTCACGACCGAGGATGCAGTCGTCGAGGCAGCCTGGTTGCGGGCCGGGGACCGCCGTGACCCCGAAGCAGCAGCGAAACGGGAGAATCGAACGCCCGAAGAGCAGTCCCGCCACGAGAACCATGTTCGATACATGATCCCTCTCGCCCCTCAGCTCGACCTCTTGGAGGAAGCGGGCTTCGAGGGGGTCGACGTGTACTGGAAGCAGCTCGACCATGTCATCTACGGCGGTAGACGACCCTGAAGTGCGGCTCCTGGCCACGATATTCAGGGATGCGATCGGAGTTCGCATGCCCTCACGTGTCGGGTTGGCGCGACACGGCTCCAATTACGAGAGCGTGTCCAGGCGTGCCACGTCTCATCTCGCTTCACCTTGCGGCCCTTCTACCTGGACGTTCCTACCCGCTGGACCCCACCATACGCGGGGTTTCACCTTCAAGAGTTCGGCCAGAGTTAGGGCGAATCCGATCTGGATAGGAGCAGAGATCGGCTCCGCAATTCACACAGCTCGCCGGATACCGCAGCTTGAGCAGGCGATCAGCCATCGACAGGTGGCTCGGTGTCATCAATTCCGACGGCTCCAACCATGGATTCGTTATCGACACTGCGGCCCGAAGACTGAAATCCGCGAGCTGTCGCTCTTCATCCTTCACCGGGTGAGCGGCGTGAACGTTTCTCTCCCCGGGAACGGACTTCTGACTGGCGCAGAGACAGTCCATGCCGGACGCCAACGAGTCGGGCGTGAACTGCCTCCGCTTCGGCGGAGAGGTTGCTTGTAAACCGCAGGACATCGCGGCGGTTCAGCGGCCACCGGGACCTCGACGCATGAGATGAAGGTGACGTCACCCCGTCAGCCGTCTTGACGCCTGCTCGCTGCAGGGTGACGTTCACTTGCCGGCCTCATCCCTGGCCAGGATCCTCTTTCGCCAAGGTGACGTTGGGGGTGGGCGGATTCAAGGGGTCCGCGCAACTTTTCGGTGAGTCAACGACGCTGCAGTTGACGACCGAGGAGGTCCACATGGCATTGACCAGAGGCGATCACAGCCGGGCACGGAAGCTGAGATCCGAGGGTTTCTCCCTGCGTGAGGTGGGCCGGCAGATTGGTTGTTCTGCACAGGAGATCTGGCGCATCTGTCGGATCGACTCGACCCGCGGGACCTACATCGACCACTGGGTTCCGGGGCCTGGGCGGTTGACGCTGGCCAATCGCGAGGAGATCAGCCTCGGGCTGGAGCGGGGCGAGACCGTCACGGCCATCGCTGGGCACTTGGGCAAGGCGGTGTCCACCGTGTCCCGCGAGGTGAAGGCCAGCGGGGGCAGAGAGGACTACCGGGCATGGCAGGGCCACGAGCGAGCTGCGAAGTGCGCCAGGCGCCCGAAGACCCTCAAGCTGTCGTGCCCCCGGCTGGCCGCTCAGGTCACGACGTGGCTGGAGGAGTGGTGGTCACCCGAGGAGATCGCCCTCCGCTTGCGTGCGGAGTATCCAGACGATCCGATGATGTGGGTGAGCCACGAGACGATCTATCGGAACCTCTTCGTCCAGGGGCGGGGTGAGCTCCGCCGGGAGCTGGCCCGGTGCCTGCGTTCGGGCCGGACCACCCGAAGGCCCAAGGGGCGTATCGAGGCGCGGGGTCACCATCCCGACATGGTGATGATCAGCGATCGCCCGGCAGAGGTGGCTGACCGGGCCGTTCCGGGCCACTGGGAAGGCGACCTGATCATCGGGAAGGCCGGAGCCTCGGCGGTCGGCACGCTGGTCGAGCGCACCACCCGCTTCGTGCTGTTGCTGCACCTTCCCGACGGCCGATCGGCGGAGCAGGTGAACGCCGCCATGAAGGTGGCCATCGCCACTCTGCCCGGTGAAATGTTCCAGACGATCACCTGGGACCAGGGATCCGAGATGGCCCGCCATGCCAACTTCACCATCGACACCGGCATACAGATCTACTTCTGCGATCCGCACAGTCCGTGGCAGCGCGGCTCCAACGAGAACACCAACGGATTGCTCCGCCAGTACATGCCAAAAGGAACCGATCTCTCACTGCTATCCGCTGAAGATCTGGCCCGGTTCTCACGCAGCCTCAACAACCGTCCCCGCAAGACTCTTGGAATCATGAAACCATCGGAGAAGCTCGCCGAACTTCTTGCGCTGACTGGTTGAGCCCGCCGTGACGCTCGTCCGGATGATGGCTGTTGCCGGAGCACGAGGCCCCGGCCATCAACCCTGGGAGACTCGATGCCCGGACCATCGTCAGCCATAGACAGAAGATTGGACAGTTCGACTTGCCCAAGGGCAGGGCGATGCACGCCGACGCCAGTCGAACAAGCTCATGAAGAGCCCCTTCGATTGCTCCGAGGAACTAGCGGCCGGGACGAATGTGCCCGGACTTCACCCGAAGTTCAGGTGGTTCTCGTCACAGAAGGTGGTCTCGAGCTGCGGCTGATGGCATCGCCTGCGCAGGTTGCTCGACTCCTAGAGAGTGTCTCCGAGATGGCCGCTGGCGTTGACCGGGATGGACCGTTGCCGAGCCACGGGCCAGCCGATCGGCGACCTCACCCGGTTCGCACCGATCAGATACTCAGTCGAGTGCGAGTCGTCGTTCAGCGGGGCACGAGCACCGAAGGTGACGCTTCGTGAATGGAGCTGGATCTGCCAACCGACGGTGGGACCGTAGCCAGGGAGGTCGTCGATCCAGAAGCGTGAGCCGAGCGGATCCGTATGGCTCATACGACGCTCGCAACTGCGCCCAGTGGTTCGCCCGGTTCGAGGAACGCTCCGAACGGCCCAGAGGTCGACCAAGCTGGAGTGAGGTTCGTCGGCTGCAGAAGGAGCTCGAGGCTCTGCGTCGATTGGTGACCGGTGAGCAGATCCCGTAGGGCCGATGGGAACGCAGACATGTTGCGACTAGAGCATGCGGTGGATATCGCATGCGGATGCTGTAGAAGGCGAGACCCGCACGCCGAAGCAGGTGCGCAGTGACTTCCCTCTCCCCGGTGCCGACGAATCGCGTGCTAAACGAGTTCGATAGAACGCTGAATGAGGGCGATGCAAAGTACCGACAGCAACTGGGCACGACAAATGCTGCGCCCACCCACGTGGATCCGGAGAGAGCCACTTCCGATTCAACCTCTGCCCCAACCGCCCTTGAGAAAAGCTTGCGGGTAGTCGGGGCAGTCGAGGAACCGCAAGACGTACTGACTGTCGAGACACACCTCATCATCCGAACGGACTCCGGGTGGGAACTTCCCCTGGTGGCATCACCAGCGGCCGTGGCTCCGCTCCTCGGGAAGTCCGATCACGGCGTGCGGAACGACTGCATTGCCGGGCGCATTCCGACCCTCCCACGGGCAAGTGGCAGTGGTGCCCATCACCGGATCCCCGTGGCCCGCCTTCTCGACCAGCTGGGGGTTCCCTACAGGATTGAACCCGTGGGCCCCGGGGGCGACTCGAAAGAGACGATTACCGCCTGAGATCATATCGAGGGACTGCACGGATCGTTGCCATCGCCCAACTGCCGATCCACCGCCCTCAGGAGATGGGGTTGAGGGCGATCTCAGGGAGATTGAGACCAGCCTCGAGCGAGTCGGCCGCCGCCTGAGCCTGAGCGTTTGTGTTCGCTGTGTAAACCCGGAGTGTGATCGCCGGATCAGCGTGGCCAAGACGGTCCGCGACCGTTTTCGGGTTCATCCCGTCGGCGAATAGTTGGGTTGCCGTGTAGTGCCGGAGATCGTGTAACCGGAATGACCAGCGCTCTTCGAATGGCAGATCCTTTGACGTGGCCGTCGGTTTCGTCTTACGCAGTTCGCTGAGGGCCGGTTGCTCCATGCGACGACATAGGCGTTCGAACGATTGAGTCACGGAATCCGGGTGCAGGGGCCGGGCCCCGTCGGGATCTGCGCTGAACACGTACCCCTCTGGAAAAAGACCCACATTTGCGCCTGAGGCATCGATCTCCGCTCGAGCGTATCTGCCTCGCAGAACTGTCATTGCCTGCTCTCCCAGGACCAACCGCCGGGCCTGATGGCTCTTCGGGCCCTTCGTTCCGATCCCATCGGGCGTCTGCCAAATTGATCGGCGAACGTCGATCGCGGCGGCTTGCCAATTGACGTCGCTCCAACGGAGCCCGCAGAGTTCCCCTCGGCGCATGCCCGTGAGTGCCGCGAGCGTCACGATCGTGGCTAGCTCAGGATTCCTAGCCCCGCCACGACCGGCCTCCACGATCAGCGCACGCACCTGCTCCGGCGATGGAACGCTTGTCTCCACGTTGCGTGCCGATGGTGGTGTTGCATCATCGGCGACGTTTCGATCAACCCAGCCCCACTTCCGACCCTGCTTGAGCGCAGCACTAATGATCCTGTGATGGTAGAGAACCGTGCTCGGGCTCAGGCCGCTGGCCAACTGGTCGGCATAGAGCCGATCGAGGTCGTGGGCGGTCAACTTGTCCAGCGGCACGGCACCAAGGGTGGGAAGGATGGCCTTGTCGATTTTCCGCTTGTACTCGTGGAGCGTCTTCGGACTCCTCCCCATCCGGTCGGAATGATCGAGCCATTCGCTCAGGAGAGCCCCCAAAGTCGCCTTGCTGCCTCCGTACTCGCCCCGTTCGACGGCTGCTACCAATGAGGCGAGTTTCCGTTCGGCCGCTCGCTTGCCAGCGCCAGGTTCCTTTCGATTTGCAACGTATGACCGGCTGATCTGCTTCGGCTTGCCGGTGACCGGGTCACGACCGACGAAGACTCGAATCTGCCAGTGCCCGGGTGAGCGCTCTCGCATGGTGCCTGCCATACCGAGACTGTAGGCCATTTGTAGGCCAACCATGCGCAACTTCTCACAAACATGGAGCCTGGGAGGAGAATCGAACTCCTGACCTACGCATTACGAGTGCGTTGCTCTACCGACTGAGCTACCCAGGCGCGGGTGTACAAGCTATCCGAACGAGGAACAGGGCTCCGTCCGACGGCGGGGGGCTCAGTCGAGCATCTCCGACAGCTCGACCATCAAGGCGTCCATCAGGAGCGACTCGTTGGCATTGCGGCCGAGCGCAGCCGATGCCTCGCTGATGGCGTCCACCTGGCGTGCCGCCCGGCGCCGTTCCGAGGCGGTGCCCGGGGAACCCGGCCCGGCGGCCGCCCCGACGGTGTCCACCAGCCGGTCGCGATAGACCTCGGCGAGGGTGGCCAACCCGAACCGGAGGTCATCGGTCCGCCACCGCCGCTCTTCCCGCTTGTGCCGGTCTTCCATCTGCTTGCGGCCCGGGACCCCCTTCGACCCACCGGCCTCGGCCTGCTCCACGAGTGCCGCGATCTCCTGGGCGTGCTGCTCCCGCAGGGGGGCCAGGGCCTCGCCGGCCGAAGCCAGCAGTTCGGAGGCCACCGTGGCGGCCGCTGCGCCGGTTCCGTCCAGTCGGGTGGGCACCGACCGCCACCGCTGTTGGCGTGCTGCGAACCCGGCATCGTTGACCAGCAGGCGGGCCCGGTCGAGGCGCCCACCGGAAGCCGCTGCCACCGACTCGGCCAGAGCCACGTCCACCCCGTGGCCGACGAGCCACCCCGTCATGACCGTCGGCGAGATCGCGTCGAAGGGGATCTGCACGCACCGGCTGACGATGGTGGTCAGGCTGGACGGGAGGTCGTCGGCCACCAGCACGAACACGGTGGACGCAGGGGGCTCCTCGATGGTCTTCAGGAGCGCCGGGGCGGCACGGCCGGCAAGGTGGATGTCATTCACCATCAGGACCTGGCGTGCCGATTCGAGCGGACGCCGCTGGGCGCGCATGGTGATCACCCGGGCCTCGTCGATGTCGAGGGTGGCACCGGAACGCTCCACCGTCACCAGATCGGGATGGCTTCCCGCCAGGGCCCGGCGGCACGAGTTGCATCTCCCGCATCCCCCCGACGGGCAGAGCAGCGCTGCTGCCAGGCCACGCGCCGCGGCCCGCTTGCCCGAACCAGGGGGCCCGTGCAGCAGGTAGGCGTGGACCGGATGACGGGCCGCCGCCATCAGCTGGGCCACCGCTCGGGGCTGGCCCACCACTCCCTCGAAGAGCTCCGGGGTGGGCAGCTCCCCGGTGCCCACCGATCCGCTAGCTCCCATCGGGGCCCTCGGGGCCGACCAGGCGCCCGACGCCGGCCCACACGGCGGCGGCGACCTGCTCCACCGATCCGCTGCCGTCGACCACCAGCCAGGGGGCACCCGACTCTGCGGCAAGGTGGCGGAAGCCTTCGGCCACCCGCTGTTGGAACCCGTCACCCTGCGCTTCGAAGCGGTCGGCACGCGTGCTGCCGCGGCGGTCGCGGGCCACTGCCAGGGAGACGTCGACGAGCACGTTCAGGTCGGGGGCGAGCCCGCCGGTTGCGAAGAGGACCAGTCGGGCCAGCTCCGACCGGTCGAGCCCGCGACCGGACCCTTGATAGGCCAGGGTCGAGGCCGAGAAGCGGTCGCTGACCACCCAGGTCCCGGCGTCGAGCGCCGGCTTCACCACCTCGGCGACGTGCTGGGCCCGGTCGGCGGCCATCAGCAGAGCCTCCGAACGTTCGGCGACCGGTGCCTGGTCGTGGTCGAGCAGCAACTTCCGGAGTGACGCCCCCAGCCCGGTGGCCCCCGGCTCGAATGTCAGGACCGCCCCCAGCCGGTCGGCGAGCAGGGCGGCCTGGGTGGACTTGCCGCAGCCGTCGATCCCCTCCAACGCGATCAACCGACCCCGTGGGCTGCCGGTCACTCTGCGCCGCTGGTGCTCTTCGCCTCGGCGCCGGTGCCGCCGCCACCCGCGACCGTCGCCCCTGGTGCTGCTGCCTTCGTGGCCGCTGGCTTCTTGGCAGGCGCCTTCTTGGCGGTGGCCTTCTTGGCCGGCGCCTTCTTGGCGGTGGCCTTCTTGGCGGCAGCCTTCTTGGCCGGCGCCTTCTTGGCGGCAGCCTTCTTGGCCGGCGCCTTCTTCCGTGTGGACGGGCCGGCCGCCCTGCGGTCGGCCAGCAGCTCCGAGGCCCGCTCCACGGTGAGGTCCTCGACGTCGTCGCCCTGCCGCAAGGAGGCGTTCGTGGTCCCGTCGGTCACATAGGGGCCGAAACGGCCGTCCTTGACCACCATGGTCAGGCCGGTGTCGGGATCGGCCCCCATCTCCCGGAGCGGCCCCTTGGCATTGCGCCCCCGCGTCTTGGGCTGGGCGAACAGGGCCAACGCCTCGTCGACGGTCACGGTGAGGATCTGGTCTTCGGTCAGCAGGCTGCGGGTATCGGTCCCCTTCTTCAGGTAGGGACCGAACTTCCCGTTGTGGGCGACGATCTCCTCGCCGCCCTGGGGGTCGGTCCCCACCACGCGGGGGATCCGCAGGAGCTCGAGTGCCTGCTCGAAGGTGATCGTGGCCGGCAACATCGAAGCGAACAGCGACGACGTCCGCGGCTTCGGGCCCCCCTCGGCCAACTCGCCGAGTTGGATGTAGGGGCCGAACCTCCCGGCCCGTACCTGGACGGGCAGGCCCGTCTCCGGGTCGTTGCCGAGGACGCGGTCGGACGACGGGGCGGCGAGCATCGACTCCGCCCGCTCGACGGTCAACTCGTCGGGGGCCAGTTCCTCGGGGATGGAGACTCGGTCCTCCCCGTGCTGCAGGTAGGGGCCGTAGCGACCCACCCGGGCCACGATCTCCTGCCCGTCGGTGCCCGCCCCGATGGGGATCGAGTTGATCTCCCTGGCGTCGATCTCTCCGAGGTAGGTGCTGACTTCGCGCTTGAGTCCGAGCCCGACCCGCTGCCCGCTGTCCGCTGTCCGCCCCGATCCGTCGTCGCCGCCGCCGCCGCCGCCGACATGCGATCCGTTGCCGTTGCCGTTGCCGTTGCCCGGGCCTGGCGTCCCGAAGTAGAACCGGGTCAGCCAGGGCAGGGCCTCCTCGTCGCCGGAGGCGATGGCGTCGAGGTCGTCCTCCATCGACGCGGTGAACCCGTAGTCCACCAGCTCCGAGAAGTAGCGCTCGAGGAGGCCGACCACCGCGAAGGCGGTAAAGGACGGGACCAGCGCGGTGCCCTTCTTCCAGACGTAGCCGCGGTCGAGGATGGTGGCGATGACGCTGGCGTAGGTGGACGGGCGGCCCACCCCCAGCTCCTCCATCGCCTTGACCAGCGATGCCTCGGTGTAGCGGGCGGGCGGCTGGGTGGCGTGGGATCCCGGCTCGAGGTCGTCGACCGACGCCGGGTCCCCTTCGGCCATCGCCGGCAGGTGGACCTCGCGGTCCGCGAGCTCGGCCTCCGGATCGTCCTCGCCCTCCACGTAGGCCCGGAGGTAGCCCGGGAACTGGATGACCTTGCCCGAGGCGGAGAACTCCGCCTCGCGGGCGACGCCCTCCGGCTCGGACGACACACCGGTCAGCCGCACCTGGGCGTTGGTTCCGGTGGCGTCGGACATCTGGGAGGCGACGGTCCGCTTCCAGATCAGGTCGTAGAGGCGGAACTCGTCGCCCGACAGCGACCGGGCCGCCTGGTCGGGGGTCCGGAAGGTCTCACCGGCCGGCCGGATGGCCTCATGGGCCTCTTGGGCGTTCTTCACCTTGCGCTCGTACCGGCGGGGCTGGGCCGGAACGTACTCCGGCCCGTAGAGCGAACGGGCCTGGGCCCGGGCCGCGTCGAGGGCCTGGCTCGACAGCGTGGTCGAGTCCGTGCGCATGTAGGTGATCCACCCCTCCTCGTACAGGCGCTGGGCCACCTGCATGGCCCGCTTGGAGCTGAACCGGAGCTTGCGACCGGCCTCCTGCTGCAGGGTCGACGTCATGAACGGCGCCGACGGCGAGCGGCGGAACGGCTTGTGGGTCATCGACTTCACGGTGAAGGGGGATCCGGCCAGCCCGACGGCCATCGTGCGGGCCTCGGCTTCGGCCAGCACGACCACCGACTGGGGCGAGGTCAGCGTCCCGGTCTCGTCGAAGTCCCGTCCCGAGGCGAGCGCCTTGCCGTCCACGGCCACCAGGGAAGCGGTGAACGCCCTCGGGGAGCCCTCGGCGACATCGCCACCCTCGGCGGTGAAGGTGGCGTCGATCCCCCACCAGCCAGCCGAACGGAATGCCATCCGGGCCCGCTCGCGCTCGACCACCATGCGGGTGGCCACGCTCTGGACCCGGCCGGCCGACAGGCGGGGCATGATCTTCTTCCACAGGACGGGCGAGACCTCGTAGCCGTAGAGGCGGTCGAGGATGCGCCGGGCTTCCTGGGCATCGACCAGGCGCCGGTCGAGGTCACGCCATTCGAGCACGGCCCGCTCGATGGCCGGGCGGGTGATCTCGTGGAAGACCATCCGCTTCACCGGCACCTTGGGTGCCAGCACCTCGAGGAGGTGCCAGGCGATCGACTCGCCCTCGCGGTCCTCGTCCGAGGCCAGGTAGACCTCGCTGGCCTGCTTGACCAGCTTCTGCAACTTGGCGACCTGGGACTTCTTCTCCGAAGAGACGATGTACAGCGGCTTGAAGCCGTTGTCGACGTCCACCCCCAGACGTGCCCATGCCTCTCCCTTGTAGGCAGCCGGCACCTCGTCGGCCCGCCGGGGGAGGTCCCGGATGTGCCCGATGGAGGACTCCACCACGTAGCCCGGGCCGAGCAGTCCGGCGATCGTCTTGGCCTTGGCCGGCGACTCCACGATGACCAGCGGTCGGAGGCCACCCCGGGGGCGCGGGCCCCCAGGGGCACCGTTGCCGGCGTCGGTGTCCAGGGACGTCTCTGTCAGGTTGGTGGTTGCCATGGCTGTGGCCAAGGGTGAACGGTGGGGAGAGCTGTTGTCAACCCCGCAGACAGGCCACCAGGGTCTCAAGGCCCCGGTGACCTGCGGATTCAGTCATGTGAGGATTCCATGCCCACCGCAGCGGCCTGGTCGGGGGCGGGGGCCTCGGTGGCCGGCAGTTCGGCGTCCATCGACCCGGTCTTCCGCTTGGAGAAGGCGATGGAGGCAAGCAGGACGACCAGGGCCACCCCGGCGATGGCCAGGCGGGCTCCGGTGTGGGTGTGCAGGGTGATCACCGCCGGGAGGATCAGCAGGGACACCAGGTTCATCACCTTGATCAGCGGGTTGAGGGCGGGTCCGGCGGTGTCCTTGAACGGGTCACCGATGGTGTCACCGATGACGGCGGCCTTGTGGGCCTCGGAGCCCTTGCCCCCCTCGTTGCCGTCCTCGATGTACTTCTTGGCGTTGTCCCAGGCCCCACCGGAGTTGGACAGGAAGTTGGCCATCAGCTGGCCGGTGAGGATGGCCCCCACCAGGAACGCTCCCAGGGCGAAGTAGCTGATGCCGAAGCCCACGATGACCGGAGAGAGGATGGCCAGGAGGGCCGGCGTGGCCAGCTCCCGCTGCGAGGCCGCGGTGCAGATGGCGATGACCTTGCCGTACTCGGGCTTCTCGGTGTAGTCCATGATGCCCGGGTGCTCGCGGAACTGGCGGCGCACCTCCTGGACCACGGTGCCGGCCGACCGGCCCACGGCCCGGATGGCCAGAGCCGAGAAGATGAAGGCGATCGACCCACCGATCAGGACGCCGATGAAGATGGTCGGGTGGGACACGTTGATCGAGGTCTGGGGCAGGTCGAAGAGCCAGTTGACCGGCGCCCCCAGCGGCGCGTGCAGGTTGAGCTGGGTGCCGATGGTCTCGATGAACGAGGCGAACAGGGCCACCGAGGCGATGACCGCAGAGCCGATGGCCACGCCCTTGGTGACCGCCTTGGTCGTGTTGCCCACCGCGTCGAGGCTGACCATGACCCGCTCGGCATCGCCGGTGAACTCACCCGACATCTCGGCGACCCCAGCGGCATTGTCCGACACCGGGCCGAAGCTGTCCTCGGAGACGATCATGCCAGCGGTGGACAACAGGCCGATGCCGGTGAGGGCCACCAGGTACAGGGTCAGCTGGATGTTGCCGCCGCCCAGACCGATGGACACGGCGATGGCCAGCACGATGGCGATGATCGCCCACACCGACGACTCGAGGCCGAGGGCGATCCCTGCCAGGGTGAGAGTGGCCGGTCCGGTTCGGGCCGTCTCCGCCACCTCTTTGACCGGGCCCCGTTCGGTCGAGGTGAAGTGCTCGGTGATCTGGCTGGCCACCAACATGAGCACCACGCCGGCGAGGACGGCATAGAAGGCCTTCCAGTAATGCAGGTAGGCGCCGGCCACCACGGCCGATCCGGCGATGGTCAGGATGGCGGCCGTCCACACCCCCCGGTTGATGGGGGCCATGGCGTTCCTGTCGTCCTTACCGGCCCGGACCACGAACACGCCGATGATGGTGGCCAGGATCCCGATGGCCGGGATGGCGATGGGGAAGATCACCGTCTTGGCCGCGTCCGCTCCCCGGTGGATGGAGTTGAACGCGGTGACCCCGAGGATGACGGCGGCGATGATGGTGATCACGTAGGACTCGAAGAGGTCGGCGGCCATGCCGGCACAGTCGCCCACGTTGTCGCCCACGTTGTCGGCGATGGTGGCGGCGTTACGGGGGTCGTCCTCGGGGATGCCGGCCTCCACCTTGCCCACCAGGTCGGCGCCCACGTCGGCCGCCTTGGTGAAGATCCCGCCGCCCACCCGCATGAACAGGGCGAGCAGCGAGGCGCCGAAAGCGAAGCCGATGAGGACCGAGGTGGCGGTGTTCTGGAAGATGAGCACGATGACCGTGGCCCCGAGCAGGCCCAGGCCCACGCAGAGGAGCCCGGTGATGGCACCGGTGCGGTAGGCCACCTTGAGGGCCGGGGCCATCTTGCCCTCGCGGGCGGCCGCCGCCGTGCGCACGTTGCCCCGCACGGCCATGCTCATCCCGATGAAGCCGGTCAGGCCCGAGCACAGGGCCCCGGCCAGGAAGCAGATCACCCGGTAGATGCCGGCCTGGGCGAAGGTGAGGTCGGTGACCGTGTGGGTCACGCAGCCGATGTGGAAGGACGTCGTGGTCACCGCTCCCGCGCACAGGTATGCGGTGTGGGTCACCTTGGTGGCGGTGAAGAAGATCAGCACGGCCAGGGGGATGATGATGATCCCGATGGTCTTGAACTGCCGGGCCAGGAAGGCCTCCGCCCCCTCCTGGATGGCCTTGGCGATGTCCTTCATGGTGGCCGTGCCCTGATCAGCGGCCAGCACGCCGCGTACCAGGAGGAGGGCCACCACGATGGAGGCCACGGCACACAGGAGCGCGAAGTACAGCCAGGTCTTCTCGGTGCTGTGGAGCGTGAAGATCTGGTAACCCCCTTCAGCCAGGAGGTGGGTCATCGGTGCGGCTCCCTTCGGTGTACTGCATGAGTATGGTCGAGACAGTCCCGGCTTCGACGACCGCGACCGACCGGGGACGTCCGGAGACAACGTCCGCCCGCATGGTCACGACCGCCTGGCCGTTCGCCGAGGCGCGCCGTCAGGGCGCGCCGTGCCCGGCAGTGGGGTCAAAAGATACCGACAAAATGGGGTGTCCGGCAAGGAAGCAGCCCACAGGCCCTCCCGGGAGTGCCGGTTCGCCCGGCGACGTCCGGGCCGATCAGGTCGGCTCGACGGCCGCCTCCGGTCCGGCGATGAGCTCGTAGTCGGGGTTGAGGATGGCCTGGCGGCGGGCCCAGTCCCCCACCATCCCCTCGACCACCAGCCGGGCGCCGGGTTGGATCCCCGGGATCCGGCGCCGACCCTGGAACACCAGGAGCAGCTTGCCGGTGTCGTCCACCAGCATGCACTCGAGGTTGGAGGTACCTGCCCGGGGCTGCACGCGGACCGACTTCACCCGGCCGGCCACCCTGACCCGATGCCGCCACTGGGCCTCGCCGATGGGCGTGGTCCCCCGCCTCTGCTCGCCGAAGGCCGATCGATCGAAGGACGCCTTGATCGCCGCCTCACGGTCGGCGGCCCGGTCGGCGGCCCGGGCCCCTCTGGCGGTGGTGGCCGAGCCGTCCGGGTTCCTCCGCCACTGGCGTCGGCGCGAGAACCAACCACCGGTCAACTGGTAGGGGACCATGGTGGCGTTCACGTGGGGGAGCTGCGCCACGGCGGCGGCGATCTGGTCGGCGGTCGCGTCGTGCAGCACCCGCTGCCACCCACCGGCGAAGCCGCGGCGGGGCAGCAGGATGGTCAACTCGGTCTGCTGGTCGGCGACCGTCTCGGCGGCCAGCTCGAGCGTGGCCCTGGTCAGCCGGCGGTCCTCGCACGCTTCGACATCGAGGGGGAGGTGGGCGAGGCCGAGACGCCGCCACTCGGCTTCGAGTTCCTCGGACTTCTGGGCGTCCAGTGCGAAATGGACCGCTCGGAGCTCATCGGGGTGCAGGGTGCGGGCGTACTGGAGGGCGCGGGCGCTGGCCATGTCGAGCTGATCGACGAGGACCACCACCACATGGCGGTTGAGGACCGGCGCCTCGGCGGCCTCGGCGGCCCCTTCCTCGAGCTGGTGCTCCTCGGTCGTGTACTGGCGGTGCAGCCGGACCAGCCCGACGTACATGAGCGGCCCCACCACGACGACCACCCATGCCCCCTCCTTGAACTTCACGGTGGCGAAGATGAGGACGATCAGGGCAGTGAGGAACGCGGAGATGGCGTTGATGGCGACGTTGCGGCGCCAGTGGGCCTCTTTGTTGTCCCAGTGGTGCTTGACCATGCCCGCCCCGGCCATGGCGAAGCCGGTGAACACCCCGATGGCGTAGAGGGCGACCAGGCTGGACACCTTGGCCCCGGTGGCGATCAACAGGGCCACCGCCACCACGGTGAGCACGATGATCCCGTTGGAGAAGGCCAGGCGGTGCCCCCGGCGGGTCAGCTGCTTGGGCAGGTAGGCGTCCTGGGCGACGAAGCTGGCCAGGAACGGGAAGCCGTTGAAGCTGGTGTTGGCGCCGGTGTAGAGGATGAGGACCGTGGCGAACTGCACCACGTAGAAGAGGAACCTCGCGACCGGGCCGGTGCCGAGGACGTAGCGGACCTCCTGGGAGACGACGGTCGGCGACCCGGCCGCGTAGGGAACGGCGTGGGTCCAGTGGGCGATGAGGGTCACCCCGAGCACGAGGAAGGCCAGGACGCTGCTCATGATCACCAGGGTCTGCCGGGCGTGCCTGGCCGTCGGCTCGCGGAACGCCCCGACGCCGTTGGAGATGGCCTCGAGGCCGGTCAGCGACGAGCCGCCGTTGGCGAACGAACGCAGGATGATGATGAACGAGGCCCCGTAGAGGAGGCCCGACCCGGCATGGCCGATGGGCAGCGTGCCTGCGTGTTGGACCGAGTGGACCTGCAGAGTGCCCAACGCCTCCTTGACGTAGCCGGCGATCACCACGAAGCTCAGGCTGAAGATGAAGAAGTAGGTGGGGAAGGCGAAGAACTTGCCCGCCTCGCGGATGCCCCGCAGGTTGCCGTAGAGGAGGAAGAGAACCACCGCCACGGTGATGGGGACCGTGAGGCGGAGGCGGAGGAGGGTCGGGAAGGCGCTGGTCAGGGCAGCGGTGCCGGCGGCGGTCTGGACCGCCACGGTCACCGTGTAGTCGATCAGGAGGGCGACCGCGGCGATCTGGGCCACCTTCGGTCCGAAGTTCTCACGGGCCACCACATAGGCCCCGCCGGCCTTGGTGTAGAGCGCGATGACGTCGAGGTACGAAAGGGTGACGAAGAACAGCACGCCCAGGATCGCCATGGTGATCGGGACCACCATGGCGAAGGCCGCCAGCCCGATATAGGGCACCAACTGGGTGAGCATCTCCTCGGTGCCGTAGGCCGACGAGGAGATGCAGTCCGGTGCGAGGACACCGAGGGCCGAGGGCCGTCCCAGCCGCTCGTCGCCCAGTTGCTCGTTGACCAGCGGCGGGCCCAGCAGCTTGTTCTTGAGCCGGTAGCGGAGCGTCTCGGGGAGGTCCACCTTCACCACGGCCGCCGCGGCGGGCATCATCCGGGACACCGGACCGGGCATGGCCGCCGGCACAGCCTCCGGCACAGCCGCCGGCTCCGTCACCCCTGATGGCGCCGGATCATCTGGACCCCTGACACCGGTGGCCGCTGGATCCATTCCCTCAGTAAACCATGGGTGCCCCCGCAGGCCCGAACCCGGCTCCGCAGGCACGCAAGGCACCGCAATCCGCCGACGACAGGCACCAGACCGCGGCGGGTGAGTTGTCATCTCCCCACGATGCGTGTTGCATGGTTCGGGTGCACATCATCATCGTCGGTTGTGGTCGGGTCGGATCGGGCCTGGGGGTCGGACTGGTCGAGCAGGGCCATTCGGTTGCCATCATCGATCGCAACCCCAAGGCGTTCCGGAGGTTGCCCAGCGATTGGGCCGGCACGACGGTGGTCGGATCGGGCTTCGACCGCGACGCCCTCGAGCGGGCGCGCGCCGGGGAGGCAGCGGCGCTGGCCGCGGTGACGAGCGGTGACAACTCGAATATCCTGACTGCCCGCATCGCCCGCGAGACCTACGAGATCCCCCATGTGGTGGCCCGCATCTACGACCCCCGACGGGCGCAGATCTACCTGCGCCTGGGCATCTCCACCGTGGCCACCGTGGCGTGGACCATCGACCAGGTCCAACGGCGCCTGAACCCCGCCGACACGGAGGGTCAGTGGTCCGACCCCACCGGAACGCTCTCCCTGGTCGAACGCGAACTGCCCGAGCGCTGGGCAGGCAAGCGCCTGGCCGACCTGTCGGTGCCCGGGGAGGTCACTCTGGTGGCGGTCACCCGGGCCGGGGTGGCCCGCCTCGACTTCAACGACCTGGTCGGCCAGGACGGGGACGTCCTCCACCTGATGGTCGCCGACGCCGCCCTCGAGCGCCTCCAGGCGCGGATCGTCGGGACCCCCGCCGCCGGCTTACGCGGTACGGACCGGCCTTCCGATGACCGTGACGTGACCGACGGCGCAGGGGCAGACGCCCCCGTTGCCGAAGGCACAGTGACAGGGAGCCGCTCATGAGGGTTGCCATCGCCGGTGCGGGAAGCGTGGGGACGGCCATCGCCTCCGATCTCCACGCCAACGGCCACGACGTGCTGGTCATCGAGCGCGATCCCGATCTGGTCGACCGCATCCGGGCCGACCTCGACGTCACCTGGGTGGTGGCTGACGCCTGCGAGGTCTCGTCCCTGGACGCCGCCGGACTGGCCACCGTCGACGTGGTCGTGGCCGCCACCGGAGACGACGAGGACAACCTGGTCGTCTCCCTCCTGGCCAAGCAGGAGTTCGCGGTCCCCCGGGTCGTCGCCCGGGTCAACCACCCGAAGAACCAGTGGCTGTTCACCGAGAGCTGGGGGGTCGACGTGTCGGTGTCGACGCCGCAGCTGCTCACCGCCCTGGTCGAAGAAGCCGTCTCCGTCGGCAGCCTGGTGCGCCTGCTCCGGTTCGAGGGCGGGACCGCACACCTGGTGGAGGTCACCTTGGCCGAGGACTCGCCGGCGGCCGGCGTCGACCTCGCCGAGCTCGGGTTCCCCCGGGAGGCCACCGTGGTGGCCGTGGTCCGTGCCGACAGGCTGGTGGTCCCCCGGGGCGACACCCGCCTCGCCGTCGGGGACGAGGTCCTGGCCCTGGTGACCGCCGACGCCGAGGAGGCTGTCCAGCAGCTGTTGGTCGGACATTGACGACCCGGATGCGCGCCGCGTTCTTCGACCTGGACAAGACGGTCATCGCCAAGGCATCCATCGCCGCCTTCGGCCTGCCGTTCTACCGGGGCGGTCTCATCAACCGGCGCCTGATCGTCCGTTCGGTGGTCTCCCAGATCGTCTACCTCCACCTCGGGGCCAGCGAGCAGAAGCTGGCCCGGGTGCGCGAGTCGATGCTCACCCTGACCAAGGGCTGGGACCGCGACCTGATCAGGGAGATCGTGCGGGAGGCGCTCGAGGAGACGGTCGAGCCCATCATCTACGCCGAGGCCCTCGACCTGATCGAGGCCCACCGTGCCGCCGGCCACAAGGTCTACCTGGTGTCGGCGTCACCCGAGGAGATCGTCCAGCCGCTCGCCGAGCATCTGGGCGTGGACGGCTCCATCGCCACCCGGGCGGTGGTGGACGCGGACGGCCTGTATGCGGGGGAGATGGAGTTCTACGCCTACGGCCCGTTCAAGGCCGAGGCGATGAGGGCGCTCGCCGAGGAGGAGGGGCTCGATCTCGAGGAGTCGTCGGCCTACTCCGACTCCTACACCGACCTTCCCATGCTCGAGGCGGTCGGGCACCCCGTGGCGGTCAATCCCGACCGGGTACTGGCCAAGGTGGCCCGCGAGCGCGAGTGGGAGGTCATGCAGTTCACCAAGCCGGTCCGCCTGCGCGACCGGGTGAGCGTCCCGCGCCTGTCGATCACGGCCACCGCCGTCGGTGGCGCCGCCGCGGCAGCGTCGATCGGGGCGTTCGTGGCCTGGCGAATGGCCCGCAGAGCGCAGGGTTAGGGAGGCGGGCCGCCGCAGGCGCAGGTGCGGAGAGTGCTCAGGAGGCGCGCAGCCGCTTGGCGGCGACGACACCCAGGGCAACGATGATGGCGAGGATCAGGAGCTTCTTCATGGAAGGAGATCGTACCCGCTCCCCAGCCCGGCTGCTCCGGCCGGTTCCGCGGTCCGCATCGGGGCGTGGTCGGACAGTGCGCAGACCGCGAGGAGATCCTCAGACCGTCAGAAGGTCGCGAGCGCCGGTGTCCGACGAAGGGTGCCGCAGCT
This sequence comes from Acidimicrobiaceae bacterium, assembly GCA_003138855.1. Classification (GTDB taxonomy): domain Bacteria; phylum Actinomycetota; class Acidimicrobiia; order Acidimicrobiales; family RAAP-2; genus Bog-756. Next base: position 38,464 of record PLHF01000035.1, read on the forward strand.
TGGACATGGCCCTCGCCTCGATCTGGCGGATCCGCTCACGGGTGAGGTTGAAGTGCTCGCCCACCTCTTCGAGTGTGCGCGGCTCGCCGCGGTCGAGGCCGAAGCGGAGCCGGAGGATCTCGCGCTCCCTCTCGTCGAGTGGCGACAGGAGGCGACCGATCTCCTCAGGGAGGAGGGAGACCGCAGCAACCTCGAAGGGTGACTCCGCCGACCGGTCCTCGACGACGTCACCGAGCTCGGCGTCGCCGTCCTCGCGCAAGGGCTCCGACAAGGAGAGGGGCTCGGCCCGGAACCGAAGGGCCTCCACCAGCTTGTCCTCGGGCATCTCGACTTCGGCGCCCAGCTCGGCCAGCGTTGCCGGCCGGCCGTACTTCAGTTCGAGGCGCGCCTGTGCCTTCTGCACCCGGGCCAGCGTGTCGCCGGCGTGGACCGGCAGCCGGATGGTGCGCCCGGTGTTGGCGATCCCNNCTGGCGGATCCACCAGGTGGCATAGGTCGAGAACTTGAACCCCTTGCGCCAGTCGAACTTCTCGACGGCGTGCATGAGGCCGAGGTTGCCCTCCTGGATGAGGTCGAGGAGCGGCAGGCCCGAGGCCTGGTACTTCTTGGCGATGGAGACGACCAGCCGAAGGTTCGACTGCACGAAGGTCTGCTGGGCCGACTCGCCCTGCAGCGTCGTGCGCCGCAGTTCGCGCTTCTTCGCCGGGGTGAGCCCCTTCGGGGCCGCAGCCAGCTGTGCCTCGGCTTCGCGCCCGCCTTCGATGGCCTGTGCCAGACGAACCTCGTCGTCCTTGGTCAACAACGGATACTGGCCGATGTCGGTCAGATACAACCGAACCAGGTCCTCGTCGTCTCGTTCGAGGCGCTCCTTTGCCAAATTCACCAGGTCCTTCGTTTTCCCCAACGCTGTGGGGGACGGCAAACCTGCGCCCACCGAACCGCCGAACGGGTTCTGGGTGACTCAGGCCTGGCGTTATCGGGCGCAACGATTGCTGCCCTCGAAGTTTACCGGATGCGTCAACCCCTTCAGACGGAACGGGTCGCCACGCCACCGTGCGCCGTCAGTCGAGGGGGACCGTGTCGGGGAAGACCACCATCCCCGTCCTGGCCCCCGCCGCCACCACCGTCTCCTCCAGGCGCTGTTGGAACTCGTAGACGGCAGCCACATCATGTGGTCGGGCGACCAGGCGCTGGACCAGTTGCTCGCCGGCGTACCAGTCCTCCATCCCGTCGTTGAGCACCAGCCGGAGGGTCCGACGGAGCGGCCCGTCGGTCACCGAGTTGGTGACGCCCAGGTGGCGGCGGTAACTGACCGCCAGGCGGGGAAGGACCACCCGGTAGAGCCCCGCCAGTCGCGGCAGCGCACCTGGCAGCTTCGGTCGCCCGTCGCCGACCGGTGGCCACGACGATCCCGGCCCCTCCCTCGCCGGTGTGTCGCCGTTGAGTGCGGCGAACAGGGCAGCCGAGGGGGAGGACGGCATGGTCAGCCGGTCCGGATCGACTCCGGCGAGGACCGGCAGGCGGTCGGCCCACAGTTCGGCGTGCCACGCGTGGCGCATGCTCTGGGCGTCCAGGTGGACCTGCACGGCAGCGATGGGCATGTCACGCACCCACGTACCGAGGGCGGCGTAGAGGGCGTTCTCGATCCATCGGTACTCACCCACGAGCGCCGCCGTGGCACCGAGGGTGAGGGCGAGCGGCTCGCCGCCGAGGTCTCCGGGTGCCGGTCCGTCGACGATCTGTGGCGAATCGAATCCGATCGGGGCGTCAGACAACGGCCGGGGCCTCCCCGCCCGGTGTCCACGGCCCCGTGTCGGGCTTGGCCGTCGCGGACCGGTAATGGTTGGTGATGGGCATCCGACGATCCTTGCCGAACGCCTTGGCCGATATCCGGACCCCAGGGGGCATCTGCCTGCGCTTGTACTCGGCGCGGTCCACCAGCCCGATGACTTGAGCCACCACGTCGGGGTCGTACCCCTCGGCGATCAGGTCGTCGGCAGACCGGTCGCCCTCGACGTAGCCGGCCATGACCGGGTCGAGCACCGAGTAGGGCGGCAACGACTCGTCGTCACGCTGGTCCGGACGCAGCTCGGCCGACGGCGCCTTGGTGAGCACCGGATCGGGGATCAGGTCGAACCCGGCCCGGGCGTTGCGGTGGCGGCACAGCTCGTAGACGAGGGTCTTGGCCACATCCTTGATCACGGCGAACCCTCCGGCAGAGTCGCCGTACAGCGTGGAGTAGCCGGTGGCCATCTCGCTCTTGTTGCCGGTGGTGAGGACGATCCACCCGTTGGCGTTGGACAACGCCATGAGCAGGACCCCTCGGAGACGCGACTGCAGGTTCTCGTCGGTCAGCCCGCTGGGCGCCGCTCCGATCAGAGGAGAGAGTGCGTCGGAAAAGGCCCGATGCACCCCCTCGATGGAGACGTTGGCGATGTCGATGCCCAGGTTGGCGGCCAGCGTCACCGCGTCAGCCACCGATCCCTCGCTGGAGTAGCGCGAGGGCATGGTCACGCCGTGGACGTGCGCGGCTCCCAGCGCGTCGACGGCGATGGCCGCCACCAGCGACGAGTCGATGCCCCCGGACAGTCCGATCACCGCGTCGGTGAACCCGTTCTTCGCCACGTAGTCGCGTGTCCCGAGGACCAGGGCCCCGTAGACCTCTGCCTCGGGGTCGAGGACGGGGGCCACGGTGTCGGCCACGGGATCGGACCCCTCGGCCCGGGACGCCCCGCTGACCACCAACGTGCCCGCAGCGACACCGTCCGGAAGAGCAGGGGTGCGGGCCGGGGGAGGCACGTCGACGTCGAGGTCGACGAGGAGGACTTCCTCCTCGAACTGGCGCGCCGAGGCCAGCAGGACCCCGTCGGGGTCCATCACCAGGGAGGCGCCGTCGAAGACCAGCTCGTCCTGGCCGCCGACCTGATTGACGTAGACGATGGGGCATCCCGTCTCCGCCACCCGGTCGGCCAGCACGGAGAGGCGCTCGGACCGGCGGCCGCGCGAGTAGGGGGACGCATTGAGGTTGACCAGCAGGCGGGCCCCGGCGGCGGACTGGTCGACCATCGGCCCCTGGGCGAACCACATGTCCTCGCAGATGGTCATCCCCACCGGCACGCCGGCCACCACGGGGCGGGTCGGTGGTCCGTCCCCGGGGGCGAACCACCGCTGCTCGTCGAAGACCCCGTAGTTGGGCAGCAGGCGCTTGAAGTAGCGGCCGACCACGCGGCCACCTGCGCACATGGCCGCGGCATTGACCAGTCGCCCGGCCCGATCGGTGTCGACGTACCCGACCACGGCCGCACAGGTGCCCGTGGACGCGGCGATCTCGGCGAACACCGCCCGGTTGTCGGTCACGAAGGCCGGCCGGCCCAGGAGATCCTCGGGCGGGTACCCGGTGACCGCCAGTTCGGGGAAGACGGCCAGGTCCGCACGGCCGCGCTCTGCCTCGTCGAGGGCACCGAGGATGCGCCGCGCATTGCCCTCGAGGTCGCCCACCACGGTGTTGATCTGGCACGCGGCCACCCGCACTCGAGCCATGGGGCCAGCCTATCGGCGCCACAGACGGACCCCCTCTGGACCAAGTGGCCGCCTACGAGGGTACGGTTGCGGCAGTGTGGCCCGCAGGTCGGCCTGTTCATCGTCCGTTCACAATCGGGTAACGGGGGAGAAACGGCGCCCTGCGATAGTGGGTTGTCCCTCGGATTCCCACCCTCCACCGGCATGGCCCCTGGGCGGCGCCGGAGGTACGTTCCCCGCATCAGCGGCGGGTAGCCAGGGCAGAGGGCGACCGAGTAGAGGAACAACCGAGCAATAGAACCGAGCCATAGAGGAGTGCGAGTGCCTTACCAAGCCGAGTACATCTGGATCGACGGAACCGAGCCTGCGCCGCTGCTGCGCAGCAAGACGAAGATCGTCGCCGACGGCGAGGAGCCGGGCATCTGGGGGTTCGACGGTTCGAGCACCAACCAGGCACTGGGCCACGACTCCGACTGCGTGCTCCAGCCGGTGTTCAGCTGTCCCGATCCCCTGCGGGGGCCCGACGACAAGTTGGTGATGTGCGAAGTGCTGCTGACCGACTTCACCCCCCACCCGACCAACACCCGCGCCCGGCTCCGTGAGGTGGTGGAGAAGTACGGCCACCACGAGCCGAAGTTCGGCATCGAGCAGGAGTACACCTTCTTCAAGGACGGGCGGCCGCTGGGCTGGCCGGCCATCGGGTATCCCGCGCCGCAGGGCCCGTACTACTGCGGCGTCGGTGGCGACAAGATGCCCGGACGCGAGATCGTCGAGCTCCACACGGCTGCGTGCATCGATGCGGGCATCAGCATCGAGGGCACCAACGCCGAGGTCATGATGGGCCAGTGGGAGTTCCAGGTCGGCGTCCTCTCGCCGCTGGACATGTCCGACCAGCTCTGGGTGGCCCGGTGGCTCCTCTTCCGCATCGCCGAGGACTTCGAGGTCTATGCCACCCTCGAGCCCAAGCCGATCCTCGGTGACTGGAACGGCGCCGGGGCCCACACCAACTTCTCCACCAAGGAGATGCGGGAAGACGGCGGCTGGGACGCCATCATCGCCGGCTGCGAGGCCATCGGGAAGAAGATCGACGAGCACATCGCCGTGTACGGCGTGGGCATCGAGAGCCGACTGACCGGAGCGCACGAAACCGCCCACTACACCACGTTCACTTACGCGACCTCCGACCGGGGCGCCTCCATCCGCATCCCGTGGGCCACGGCCAAGGCCAAGAAGGGTTGGCTGGAGGACCGCCGCCCGAATGCCAACATGGACCCCTACCAGGTGACCGCCATCATGGTCGAGACCGTCTGCGGCGACGCAGAGGGAAGCTGACCGGCGCGGAGACCAGCCGGGGACCGCACCCGTGGCCACCGCGGGGCGGTCCCCACGGTCCCCGGTTCTGCCGCTGTGAGTGCAACAGAGCCGGGCCCCTTCGGGCCCGGCTCTGTTCGCCTCCGCCGGCGCCACTTCGACCGGGCCCGTTGCCACCTGCGAGAATGGCGGCATCGACCCTGACAACCCCCACACAGAGACCCCGACTCGTCCGGAGGTGGCCGACCCGATGAGGAGTCAAGAGGAGTACGTCCTCCGCACCGTGGAGGAACGCGGCATCAGGTTCGTCCAGCTGTGGTTCACCGACGTACTCGGAACACCGAAGACGTTCAGCATCACGCCCGCCGAGCTCGAGAACGCCCTCGGCGAGGGGATGACGTTCGACGGGTCCGCCATCGACGGCTTCAGCCGCGTCCAGGAGAGCGACGTCCTGGCCCGGCCGGACGCCAACACCTTCCAGCTCCTCCCCTGGCACGGCCACGGGCAGTTCGGGCCGCATGGCGAGGTGCCCGAGGCCCAGGTGGCGCGGGTCTTCTGCGACATCGTCGACCTCGACGGCTCGCCGTTCCAGGGCTGCCCCCGCCACGTGCTGCGCCGGTCACTCGACCGGGCGCACGATCGCGGCTTCACCTTCTACGCAGCACCGGAGATCGAGTACTTCTACTTCGCCGACAGCGACCCCGCCCACGCGCCAAAGACGTTGGACACCGGGTCGTACTTCGAGCTGACAGTGGCCGACCGGGCCAGTGACATCCGACAGCGCACCGTGCTCACCCTGGAAGAGATGGGCATCCCGGTGGAGCACGCCCAGCACGAGGATGCACCCAGCCAGCACGAGATCGACCTCCGCTACACCGACGCGCTGACCATGGCCGACACCATCATGACGGTGCGCCTGGTGGTCAAGGAGATGGCCCGCCAGCAGGGGGTGTTCGCCAGCTTCATGCCCAAGCCCCTCGCCGGCGTGCAGGGCTCGGGGATGCACACCCACATGTCGCTCTTCCGCGGGGAGGCCAACGCATTCGTGGACCTCGAACGGCCGGGCGGTCTCTCCGAGGTGGCCGAGGGGTTCATCGCCGGTCTCCTCCGCCACGCCGGGGAGATCACCGCGGTGACCAACCAGTGGGTCAACTCCTACAAGCGCCTGGTATCCGGCTACGAGGCCCCCATCCACGTTTCCTGGGCCCGCAACAACCGGTCCGCCCTGGTCCGGGTGCCGGTGGTCAAGCCCGGCAAGGGCGAGTCCACCCGCATCGAGTACCGGTCGCCCGACAGCGCCTGCAACCCGTATCTGGCCTTCGCCGTCATTCTGGCTGCCGGGCTGCAAGGCATCGAGCAGGGGTACGAGCTGCCCCCCGAAACCGATGCCAACCTGTTCGATCTGAGCGCCGAGGAGCTGTCGGGCAAGGGGATCCTGCACCTTCCGGGTAGCCTGAACGAGGCCCTGGTCCTCATGGAGTCCTCCGAGCTGTTGGCCACCACCCTCGGCGACCACGTCTTCGAGTGGTTCATCCGCAACAAGCGGGCCGAATGGGCCGGGTACAAGGCCCACGTGTCGCAGTTCGAGCTCGACCGCTATCTCCCGCTGCTGTAAGCAGCCTTCGAACAGCCAGCACCTCGAGAGGAAAGGGGGAACACCGCCATGGAGCCCTTGCTGTGTTTTCCCGCCGTGCCACCCTTCGCGGTGATCGCCGTCCTCGAACGGGCCGGCTATCCGTGGCGGGGCATCGACAAACCCGATGCCGCCGAGACCGAGGAGCCAGAGGACGGATGGTCGGGTGCGGTGATCTCCAGCGCCGCCGATCCGGTCGGGGCGTTCCTCCTCTGCCGCCACCTTCGCAAGCGTGAGGTCCCCCTCGCCCCGGTGATGGTGGTCGTCCCGGTCGAGCAGCTGGGCGAGCTCGAGCTCCGTGAGGACCTGTTCGACGACCTCTGCCTCGAGCCGGTCAACGCCCAGGAGCTCGGCGCCCGGCTGGCCCACCTCTTCTGGAGGACCGGACGGGGCCTGCGGCCGGACCTCCTCGAACACGGGCCCCTGGTACTCAATCTCGAGACCTACCAGGCCGCGGTGGCAGGCAAGGTTCTCGACCTCACCTACATGGAATACGAGCTGCTCCGCTTTCTGGCCGCCCGTCCGGGCAAGGTGTTCACCCGCGAGACGCTGCTGTCGAGGGTGTGGGGCTACGAGTACTACGGCGGTGCCCGCACCGTCGACGTCCATGTCCGGCGCCTCCGGGCCAAGCTCGGCGAGGAGAACGCCCACCTGATCCAGACGGTCCGCTCGGTGGGCTACCGGTTCGGACAGACCAGCTGGACACCCTGACCCGCCTCGGTCACGACGGGTCGCGGTACGCCCACAGCTCCACTTCGACCAGGCCGCCCAGGGGGAGCGCGGACACGGCCACCATCGAGCGGGCCGGGCGGTGGTCGCCGAAGAACGCCAGGTAGGCGTCGTTGACGGCGGGCGCATCGGCCATGTCGACCAGGAACACGGTGGTCTTGACCACGTCGGCCGGCACGGCACCCTGGCCGCGCAGGAGCCCGTCGGCATTGGCCAGGGCCTGTGCGAGCTGGGCCGGGGCACCACCCTCCACCAACGAGGGAGCCTGTCCGGCCTCCGGCTCGCCCAGCCCGAGCTGGCCGGAGCAGATCAACCAGGGGCCGGCGGTGACGATGGGGGTGTACGGGCCGATCGGGGTACTCATCGCATGCTCCTCGTAGGGGATGGGGCTCGGNNGGGCCGGGGGACGAGCCTCATCGGCGGCCGGCGCCACCCCGGTCGAGAGGCCACTCGGGTGCCAGTCCGTCGGCCAGCCAGCGGGCGGCGGCCACCGCGGCGAACGCGGCGTCGGAGCCGTTGACCGGGCCGGCAGCAGAGGCCGACACGATGCGGACGGTGACCTGCGGCATCGCCCTGGCCTGCAGGATCCCGAAGGAGCGCACGGTCAGGTCGTGGACCTCCCCATCGGCATCCACGGCAATCCCCTCCGAACGGACCCAGCCCAACGCCTGGTGGGCAGCCCCGATGCAGTAGGAGCGGAGCACGACCNNGGGCCGACCACCTCGACGGGGACGTCGTGGCGAGGCCCGTGGCCGTCGGGCGCGGACAGGCGGGCGACAGCGGCCAGCACCGCCGCCTCCGCCCACACCGCGGCCCGCAGGTCGAAGGAGATCGGTGGCCCGGCCAGCGCCACCTGCTCGAGGACCAGCCCGGGGGCCACGGCCGCCGACCGGGCGGACACCGAGGCCCACTGCTCCCCGGTCACCTCGCCCGCGGTGATCCCCACCCGGAGCACCCCGGTCCCCCCGGCGTCGATGCCACCGGCCACCGGTGGGCGCTTGGGCCCGTACCTCACGACGTCCTCGCGTGACCACAGGACCCGCACGGGCCGGCCGTGCTCGTCGGCCAGACGGCGGGCGTCGGTCGCCACCGGTGAGTGCAGCTTCCCCCCGAAGGCACCGCCGTTCCCGTAAGGGGACGCGGGCACTCCCCCCGGGACGCACCAGGACGCGTCCGGCTCGACGTAGGCCGGCTCCACCCAGGTCGTACGCAAGCCGACCGTCCACGCTCCCGGCGGCACCGCGATCGGATGGCTCAGCGCGGCACTGGTGCGCCGACCCTGGACCTTTCCGGCCAGTGCCCGAGCCGCGGCCACCGACTCGGCCACGGCGTGCCCACCCAGTCCATCGGGCACGGCCACCAGCGCATCCGGCGGACAGGTGTCGTCGGCGAACCCCGCCCGGCCCATGACCACGTCGGGGCCGACCTGCTGGGGGACCCCTCCTTCGAGCTCGGCCCGGGCCGAAGCGGCACCGAGGTCGCGTGCCGGGCCGGCCGAGAGGTCGGACCCCGGTGACCGTTGATAGACCAGGGAGGCCGCCTCCTCGATGGTCTGCCAACCGGTGCAGCGGCACACGTGGGCGACCAGGGCCTGTCCGACCTTCTCCGATGCGGCGGTTGCCGCGGCGGAACCATGGCCGCGCCCGGCGGGCTCCGGGGCCAGGGCAGCCAGCCTCATCACGATGCCCGGGGTGCAGAAGCCGCACTGGCTGCCGCCGGTGGCCACCAGCGCCTCGGCCCACTCGGCGGCCCCGTCCCCGGGGAGCGACTCGAGAGTGGTCACCCGGCGACCCTGCAGCCGGCGGACCGGGGTGACGCACGCCACCCGCGGGGCGCCGTCCACCCATACCGTGCAGCAGCCGCACTGGCCCTGGGGGCTGCAGCCGTCCTTGACCGAGTGCAGCCCGAGCCGATCGCGAAGTACGTCCAGCAGAGAGGCGCCGTCGTCGAGGACCTCGACGACGGCGCCGTTGACGTGAAGCTGGATCAGCGGATCAGCGGATCAGCTGAAGGAGGATCCGCAGCCGCAGGTGCGGGACGCGTTCGGGTTGGTCACATGGAACCCGGCGCCTTGCAGGCCGTCGTCGTAGTCGAGGGTCGAGCCCTTCAGCAGGTCGGCGCTGGTCGCATCCACGACCACCTTGACCTCGCCGAACTCCCTCACCACATCATCGTCGGCCACGTCGGCGTCGAAGAACATCTCGTAACTGAAGCCCGAACATCCTCCGGGGCGCACCGCCACCCGGAGGGCCAGGCCGTCGATGTCCTCCTGGGCCAGGAGCTCGGCGACCTTGGCGGCGGCGTGATCGGTCAGCGTGACCGGATTCGGCTTCTTCCCGATACTGACGTTCTGCATCGTGGTGCTCATCGGAGTTCCTCCTGGGTCACGGGACGGATTGCGTGCATGCTCTGGCCGGATCCTTGCCGCCAGCCGGCCGGCACGGGGCCGGTCGCCACTGCTCCGCCAAGCGTACCCGGGTCCCGGTGCAGGCGGTACACCCCCTTGGATGGTCACCGGGTGGTCGCCGGNNTGACCAGGCCCGACACGCCCGAACCCGGGGCACCCGGCCTGACCGAGGACGCGGTGCGTGCCGCCCTGCGCGGCGTCGTCGACCCCGAGCTGCGGGCGGACATCGTGGAGCTGGGCATGGTGACCGCGGTGCGGATCGCCGAGGGCGGCGTGGTGGACGTCGAGGTGGCCCTCACCGTCGCCGGGTGTCCCCTGCGCACCCAGATCCGCAACGATGTGGAGACCCACCTCGGCGCGCTGGCCGGCGTGCAGGCGGTGTCGGTGAGCACCGGGGTCATGGACGCCGACCAGCGCAAGGTGGTGATGGCCCGGGCGCGTCTTCTGGCCCGGGACCCTGCGCCGGACACCGACATCCCCGACACGGCACGGGTGATCGCCGTCGCCTCGGGAAAGGGTGGCGTGGGGAAGAGCTCGGTGACCGTCAACCTGGCGGTGGCGATGGCCCGCCGGGGGCTGACCATCGGCGTCCTCGACGCCGACATCTGGGGGTTCTCCGTCCCCCGTCTGCTCGGCATGCAGGGCGACGTCGAGGCACGCGACAAGAAGATGGTCCCCCTCGAACGGAAGGTCGGGCAGGGGGTGCTTAGGGTGCTGTCGATGGGGTTCCTGGCCGACGAGGAGAACGCCATCATGTGGCGTGGGTTGATCCTCAACCGGGCGGTCCGCCAGTTCATCGAGGACGTCCACTGGGGAGACCTCGACTACCTGTTGATCGATATGCCGCCCGGCACCGGTGACATCCAGATGGGCCTGGCCCGGATGATGCCGCGGACCGAGGTCCTCGTGGTCACCACTCCCCCGGTGGCCGCCCAGAAGGTGGCGGCGCGGACCGCCGACATGGCCCGCAAGGGATACCTCCGGGTGGTCGGGGTCATCGAGAACATGAGCGACTTCACCTGCGACCATGGCACGTCGTATGCACTGTTCGGTTCCGGCGGCGGTGCCAGACTGGCCGCCGACGTGGGCGTCCCGCTGATCGGGCAGATCCCCCTCCATCCCTCGGTCGCCGCCGGCGGGGACGCCGGAGCCCCGGTCGCCCTCGACGTGGACCAGCCGTTGGCCGAGGTGTTCGACCGGATCGCCGAGTCGGTGATCACCACCAATGCGCCGGTGGTGTCGATGGAGGGGTGCAGCGCCCGGATGCTCGATCGGGTGGAGGCGGCGGTGCGGGCCGGTGCCCCCGAGGGCGGCTCCACCGACGGGCCGCTGGCCCCCCTGGAACCGGAGCGGAGCCCTGACTAGGTTCACCACGCCGCCCCGTCCCGGCGAGCGGCGCCCGTGCCCTCAGGCCTGGCCGGCCTTCGGCCCCCAGGCCGCACGGGCGGCCTCGGCGAGATTCTCGTGGACCGTCGGCCCCGACGCCTGCCTGACCTCCAGGGCCTCCTGGTAGCCCTCGTCGCCCGGTCGCAGGACCAACAGCTGCCCGTCCTCGATGAGGACGATCGGCAGGATGGTGGGCACGTCGGTGACGCTTCGGGCCCACGTCATGACCTCGCGGGTCGAGCGGAAGGGGGCGAGGCTCTCGAGGTTGGCGATGGTCGGCGGCAGCAGCTCGATCTCACCGGCGGCGTACCGGGCGAGCGCGTTGTCGGGGCGGACCCAGATGCTGGCGATGGTCTCCGCCTCGTCGTGGTGCGCCACCTGGCCGGGCGGGGCGGCGGTCACGAAGAACCGGGTGTCGAAACGCTTCGGGGCCAACTCGGGCGTGATCCAGTGGCTCACATAGTGCACCGTGTCGGCCGCCAGCACCAGACCCTCCTCGCGGCAGACGTCGAGCAGCCGGGTGCTCTGGTCGTTGACAGCGCTGCGATGGGCCGCGAAGCGCCTCGCCACCACCCGGTCGCTGGTGTCGAGCAGGGTGCCGTCGCCCCGCTCGGCGTCCTCGTGCCGTTGGGCGACGAGCACCCCGGCCTCCTCGAAGCACTCCCTCAGGGCGGCCACCCAGAACGCCAGCCCGCCGGACTCGACACCCAGCAGGGCGCTGGCCTCTGCGTCGGTCCTCCCCCGACACAGGGCCTCGGCCATGGGTCCCCGGTCGTCGGGGTCCACCGACCCTCCGGGGAAGACATAGGCACCGGCCACGAACTCGGAGGCCAGGTTCCGGCGCAACATGCACACTTCGATGGCGGGTCGATCGGCCTCGTCACGTGCGTCGCGTATCAGCATCACCGTGGCGGCATCACGGACGGTCACGGTCATGGGGTCAGGCTACTGCTGCGCCCTCGAGGCATGCGCCCGTCGCGGGGTCGGGGTCGGGGTCGGTCAGCGTGCGCGCACGGATCGGGTGGTGAGGGCACCGGAGTCGACCAGGGCGCTGATGGCCAGCTCCCGGAAGCCGGCCGGGTCGGCGATCAGCCACGAGTGCGCGCCTTCGACCACCACGCCGTCCACGCCGGCGGCCCGGCGGAGGTCGTCGAAGGCCGAGCGCGGCACCAGGCCGTCACGGTCCGACCACGCCACCGTCACCGGAATGCCGAACCGGGCGATGGTGCGGACCTCCTCGACCAGGTCGGCCCGGCGGATGAACTCGCCGGTGCGGAGCATGCCGAGTGGGTTCTGCAGCAGGTTGGGGATGAAGCTCTCGAGGATGGTCGGCAGGAGCCGGATGAGCTCCGGCGAGGAGAGGATGTCGGACCCCAGGTGACGGCCCCAGTCCCAGAACGGCCGCTGCATCATGGTGCGGACCTCGTTGGGGAAGAGGGCCCAGGTGGGACTGCCGATGGCGTTGGCCAGCAGAAGGGCGGACGTACGGTACGGCTGCCCGTGGACGAACGCGGTGGCCACACCGCCACCGAAGGAGTGGCCGGCCACCAGGGCGACCCGGCTCTCCCCGACCGAATCCAGGAAGTGCCCGACCCACCGGGCGTATCCGGAAAAGGTGCGCTGCTCCGGGTCGAGCTCGCGGGTGCCGCCGAATCCGGGCAGCGCCGGCGCGTAGACGCGGCACCCGGCCGAAGCCATGGCCTCGATGGCGCCGCCGTAGGCATTGGGCCGGAGGCCCCAGCCGTGGAGGAACAGGGCGGTGGGTCCGGAGCCCACGACGCTGTACTTGACCCGGTGCCCGTCGAAGGAGGCCGTTCGGCGGACGACGTGTGAGCTCGCACCCGGTGCCGGCGGGATCGGGTCCACGGGAATCACTGATTCTGCGGGCATGGCCGGCCAGTGTAGGCCCGACACCCACCCAGGTGCCCGATCAGGGCGGTGCCGAGCCAGGCTGCGGGCGGGTCGTGCCCACCACGGACATCCCGGGACCGCCCCGACTCCCTTCCTGGTGGCGGACCAGTTACGCTCACTCGGACGAGTCGACGAATCGGAGACTGCGGAACGATGGCACAAGACCAGGACAGGACCACCGCCGGGGGGAACAAACCCAAACCGGCGAACGGCCCGGGCAGCGCAGGACAGAGCGCCAAGGATCGGAGCAAGGCCCAGAGCCGGTCGATCTCCACCAAGTCCCCGGCCGGCAAGGGGGGCAAGCCCGGTGCCAAGCCCGGTCCGGGCGGCAAGGGCGGTGCAGGCGGCAAGGGCGGGAACACGCCCCGCTCCGGTGCTCGCCCGGCTCCGGCAGCACCCAAGCGCAGAGCGTCCGGTGCGCTCATCGCCTGGGGCGCGGTGGGCCTGATCGTGGTGGTCATCGCCGTGCTGGTGATCGTGAAGCTCACCGCCGGTTCGACCAACAACGCCAACGCCCCCTACACGCCGGTCACCCCGGCCCCCGCCTCGGTGGTGCACGACGTCACCAACATTCCGCTCTCGGTCTACAACACGGTGGGCGTCACCTCCCCGACGGTGCAGGTGACGCCTCCGATCATCACGAGCGGCCAGCCCCCGATGACCCTGAACGGCAAGTCGCCGGCGATGTTCTACTACGGCGCCGAGTACTGCCCCTACTGCGCCGCAGAGCGCTGGTCCATGACGGCGGCCCTGTCCCGGTTCGGGACCTGGTCCGGCCTCAAGGTGACCGCCTCGTCGCACACCGACGTCTTCCCCGCCACCCACACCTTCAGCTACCACGGTGCCAGCCTCACCAGTCCGTACCTGGAGTTCAGCGGTGTCGAGGCGGTCAGCAACGTGCCCACCGCCACCTACTACACGTCGCTGCAGAATCCCACCAAGGAGGAGCAGAACATCCTCACCAAGTACGACTCGCCGCAGTTCATCCCCGGAGCGACCGCCGGCCAGGTGGGCTTCCCGTTCATCAACATCAACAACCTGGCCCTCGTCTCCGGGCCCAGCTACAGCCCGGGGGTCCTCTCCGGCCTTTCGTGGTCCGACATCTCCGGTGGCCTCAACGACGCCACCAATCCGGTGACCCAGGCCATCGTGGCCACGGCCAACTACATGACTGCGTCCATCTGCGTGGGCACCAAGGGCCAGCCCGGCTCGGTCTGCTCGAGCCCGGGCGTGGAGGCTGCCGCCAAGGCTCTGAAGCTGAGCTGACCCCGGCGCCCAGGAGACGACCATGCCCAACCTGCGATGGCAGCCCGTCGCCACGCTTCTGCTCAGCATCTTCGGGCTCGGCGTGTCCGTCTACCTGACAATCACCCACTTCGACAAGGTCGCCCTGGTCTGCGCGTCCAACGGGACCATCAATTGCGAGAAGGTCACCACCAGCCCGCAGTCGGTGATCTTCGGGATCCCGGTGGCGATGCTGGGGCTGGTGTTCTTCGTGCCCATGATCGTCCTCTGCCTTCCGGCGGCATGGCGATCCTCCGACCGGCGGATCCACCTGGCCCGCCTCGTCCTGTCCATCACCGGCGTGGGCATGATCGTCTACCTGATCATCGCTGAGCTCTTCATCATCAAGGCCATCTGCCTGTGGTGCTCGTCGGTCCACCTGATCACCTTCATCCTCTTCGTGATCATCGTGACGGCGTCCCCGATCGTCCTGGCCCCCGACCACGGGCTCGCCCTGGCCGATGGGGACGATGCCTACGATGCCGGGTAGTTGCATCCTGCGGCGGACAGCCGCGTGACCGATGCCGGTCCGACCGACCCGGACGCAGACAACGCCGAACCTGACGGCCGACCCGGAACGCCCGACGCTGCCCCTCCTGGCGACAGCCCGGCGGTGGACCGCACCGCCCGCTTTGCCTGGGGGGCGGTGGCCGTCATCCTCATCGGCGTCATCGCGCTGGTCGTCTACGGCCTGACCAGAACCTCGACCCCCCAAGGCGTTGCCCTTCCCCCCACCACATCGAGCGGCGTGCTCTCCGCACTCTCCACGGTCCCCGCATCCGCCTTCGACACGATCGGCGTCAGCGCACCCACCACCCCGCTCGCCGCCCCCACCGTGTTGGCCGGGCAACCACCCCTGACCTCGAACGGGAAGCCCGAGGTGCTCTTCGTCGGTGCCGAATTCTGCCCGTTCTGCGCCTCGGAACGATGGCCGTTGGTCGTGGCCCTGTCGCGGTTCGGGAAGTTCACCACGCTGCACAACGTGCAGTCGGCCCCACTGTCGGTCTTCGCCGAGATCCAGAGCTTCACCTTCACCGACTCCGCCTACACGAGCCGGTACGTGACGTTCACCGGCGTCGAGCTGTACTCCGACGCGGTCGACGCCGACGGGGTGTTCGCACGGATCGCCACCCTCACCCCCGCACAGTCGGCCCTGGTCACCCGATACGGGGCAACCGGAGAAACCGGGGCCTATCCGTTCGTCGACATCGGCAACCACATGGTGGCCACCACCTCGGGATTCAGCCCTGCCATCCTGGTGGGACAGTCGCAAACGGCCATCGTCGGTGCGTTGACCCAATCCGACCAGCCAACCGGCCGGGCCGTCGTGGCCGCAGCCAACGAGTTGACTGCGGGGATCTGCCTGGCCACCGGGCAGCAGCCCGGTGCCGTCTGTGCAGGCAAGGGCGTACGTGCCGCCGACGCGGCCCTCGGTATCGGCTGACCTCCAGCCGGCCTGCGGGCGGGGCTCTCGGCCCGGGGCCCGGACTGCCGGGTCAGCCGGCCCGGCGGTCCGCCAGCTGCTTGCGCTCCATCTCGTTCAGGCCGCCCCAGATGCCATGGGCCTCGTGGATGCGGATGGCATAATCAAGGCAGTCGACCCGCACGGCGCAGGATCGGCAGATCGCCTTGGCCCGCTCCTCTCGCTGCAGCTTCTCCTCCTTGCGCTCGGCGTGGGCGGGCGGGAAGAAGATCTCCGCCTGTGGCCCACGGCACGACGCCTTGAGCTGCCATGTGTCAACGGCCTGCTCCACTGCCCGACTCCCCATTTCAGATCCATCCCCCAGCAAGCGAACGTACTCGCGCCTGTGTCCCGAAACAAGAGGTCTGACCAGGATTTCCCCCCGGATCATCCCGAGGCCCCGGGTGGCGCGCACCACTATTCGGCCACTCCGGGCACGCCAGGGGCCCCGTGGAGTGGAACGAGGGGAACCGGACACTACGCTCCACTGCGTTATGGACGTCCGTGCCTTCTGCAGCCAGAGCCGGGTCCTGATCGTGGCCGGCAAGGGTGGCGTCGGGAAGACCACCATGGTCGCGGCACTGGCCCACCTCGCAGCCGGGGCCGGCCTGTCGGTGCTGGTGGTCGAGCTCGAGGGGCGCTCGGGCGTGGGTGCCGCGTTCGGCCAGGAGGAGGAGCTCGGCTACGCCGGGTCGGTACTCCGGGCAGCCGGCGCGTCGTTGGCCGGCGACGGCAGCAATGCCGGTGGGGACGGCGACGGCACCGCGGTCATTCCGCCCGGCACGGTGCAGGCACGTACCATCACCCCCGACGACGCCCTGCTCGAGTACCTGGCCGACCACGGGCTGAAGCGGGTCTCCAAGCGCCTGATGTCCTCGGGAATCGTGGACATCGTGGCCGGTGCCATCCCCGGTATCCGGGACATCCTGGTGCTGGGCAAGATCAAGCAGATCGAGCGCAGCGGCATCGCCGACCTCGTGCTGGTGGACGCGCCCGCCACCGGACACACCATGACGTTTCTCTCGTCGGCCGGGGGCCTGCTCGATGCAGCCCGCGGCGGCCCGATACGCACCCAGGCCGCCGATGTCGTGGAGCTCCTCTCCGATCCGACCCGATGCCAGGTTGCGCTGGTCACCCTCCCCGAAGAGATGCCGGTCAACGAGGTCATCGAAGCCGCCTACCAGCTCGAGGACCGGGTGGGCATCGCCCTCGGCCCGGTCATCGTCAACGCCTGCTACACCCCCGTCGCCGGCCTGGACGTGCCCGCCGAGGATGCCGTCGCCGCGGCAGGGGTGACCCTCGACCCGTCCATGGTGTCCTCGCTCGAGGCGGCGCGCCGTTTCCGCCAGACCCGCCACGAGCTGCAGGAGGAGCAGCTCCAACGCCTGGGCCACGAGCTTCCCCTCCCCCAGCTGCGGGTCCCGTTCCTCTTCACCTCCGCCATCGGTCCACATGAGCTGGACCTGTTGACCGACGCTCTCGCCACCGGCGTGAAGGAGCTCCACGACCCGGCCCAGGTGCCATCGTGACCGAACCGGCCACCATCGACGAGGTCGTCCTCGACCGCTCCATCATCATCTGCTGCGGCTCCGGGGGAGTAGGGAAGACCACCACCGCCGCCGCCTTCGCCCTGCAGGCGGCCCGCCTCGGCCGGAGCGCGTGCGTGGTGACCATCGACCCGGCGCGGCGACTGGCGAACGCGCTGGGCCTGGACGATCTCACCAACCGGCCCACCCGGATCGAGGGTGCGTGGCCGGGCGAGCTCCACGCCATGATGCTCGACCCCAAGGGGACGTTCGACGACCTGGTCCAGCGCTACTCGGACACCGCCGAGCAGGCCGAGGACATCAAGGTGAACCGGATCTACCGGAACCTCACCGGCACGCTGTCGGGCACCCAGGAGTACATGGCCATGGAGAAGCTCTACGAACTGGTGGAAGAAGGCGGCTTCGACCTGGTGGTGGTGGACACCCCTCCGTCGCGCAACGCCCTCGACTTCCTCGATGCCCCGCGGCGGCTCACCCACTTCCTGGAGAACCGGGTGTTCCAGGCCCTGATGGCCCCCACCCGCGTCGGCCTCCGATTCATGGGGGTGGCTGCCCACGCACTGCTGCGCACCATCTCGAAAGTGGCCGGCGCCGACATCGTGAGCGACGCGGTCGCCTTCTTCCAGGCCTTCGAAGGGATGGAGGAGGGATTCCGTGTCAGGGCGATCCGCGTGCGGGAGCTGTTGACCAGGCCGGACACCGCCTTCGTCCTGGTGGCCTCCCCCCGTCCCGACTCCGTCGACGAAGCCGTCCATTTCGCCGACAAGCTGGCGGAATCGAAGATGTCGGTCACCGCCCTGGTCGTCAACCGGGTGCAGCCGCGGTTTGCCGAGGACGAGCAGCTGGCATCCCTGCCCAGCGGTGCGGAGGGGGGTTCGGGGAGGGCCTTCGACCAGCTGGTGGAGAACCTCCGCGGCTACACGGCAGCCTCGGACCGCGAGGAACAGGCCTTCGCCGACCTGGTGGTCAAGGTGGCGCCGGCGCCCGTCTACCGGATTCCGCTCCTGGACAGCGACGTCCACGACCTCGACGGTCTGGCCACCATCGCCGACCTCCTGTTCACCACCGTCGGCGACTGAGCTGCCCCGGGTCCCCAGGTGGGCCACCGCGGCCGGGGACGCTAACCTTGTGGTCGTGCGCACCATCCTCGTGGCCAGCGATGCCCCATCGGTGCGGGCCGAGGTCACCGCCATCGCCAAGACTCCCGACATCACCATCCGCGAAGCCCGCTCGGGCCCGGAGGTCATGGCCGAGGTCGCCGACTCGCTGCCGGACCTGGTCGTGGTCGACCTGCAGATGGGCAACATGGGTGGGATGGCGGTCTGTCTCGAACTCCGGCTCGAGGCCTCCTACGGGAGCCTCGAGCACGTGCCCGTCCTGATGCTGCTCGACCGGCGCCCCGACGTCTTCCTCGCCCGCCGGTCCGGAGCCGAGGGATGGGTGGTCAAGCCCCTCGACCCCATTCGCCTGCGGCGTGCGGTCACCGCACTCCTCGACGGGGGCACCTACTACGACGAGTCCTACCAACCGCTCTCTGTCGTGTCCGCACCCGCCGGCGCCTGACGGCTCCGTCCGAACAGACCGGGTACCGCCGTGTCCGTGTTTCGACGTCACGAAGAAGAACCATCGAACAGCCAGGGACGCCGGGGTAGACGCCGCACCGCCCCGACCTCCGGGGCCGAGGCACCCGGGCTGCCCACCGACAGCGGGACGGACGCCCAGGAGCAGTTCATCATCGATGCGCTGCACGAGCTGCGCGACACCGCGGTCCGCGAGGTCATGACCCCGAGGGTGGACGTGGTGGCGCTGTCCATCCCCCTGACCGTCGACACCGTGTCCCGAGCGGTGCGCGAGTCGGGCCACGGCTGCTTCCCCGTCTACGGGGAGAACCTCGACGACCTGATCGGGGTGCTCTTCGTCAACGACCTCTTCCGGGCCGGGTGGAAGGTCAGCGGCGGACGCGAGGTCGGAGCCGGGGGAACCGCCGAGGGCGAGTCCCCCCTTTCGGCAGACGCAGCGAGTGTCGGGCCCGATCAGCCCTCGCCCGGCCCGATCGACATCTCGCGCCGGGTGCGCCAGCCGTTCCTGGTGCCCGAGTCCCGGCTCGTCCTCGACGTGCTGGCCGAGATGCGGCGGCAGCGCAGGGCCTTCGCCGTGGTCGTCGACGAGCACGGCGGGGTCGAAGGCGTCCTCACCATCAAGGACCTCCTAGGGGCTCTCGTCGGTGATCTCGCCGACGAATTCGATTCGGACGACGAGCCCGACCTGGTGCGGGTGGACGGCGACAGGTGGCTGATGGACGGCCGGATGAGCGTCGACGACGTCCGGGACCGTCTCGGGATCAACGTGCCCGAGGGCGAGTACGTGACCCTCGGGGGGTTCCTCTTCGACCGATTCGGCCACATTCCGGCGGAGGGCGAGACGTTCGATGTCGGCGGTTGGCAGCTCCGGGTCTCCGAGATGGACAAGCGCCGGATCGCCAAGGTGGTGGCCAAGCGGGTCGGGTCGTCGCCGGTCGCGGCGGACAGCGGGGTATCGACCGGCGACGCGGGGAACGACCGCACCGCCGTCGGGTAGCATCTCCCTGTTCTGGGAGCGGCCGAACAGCCGATTCCGGTCGACGGGCTGTGGCGCAGCTTGGTTAGCGCGCTGCGTTCGGGACGCAGAGGTCGCCGGTTCAAATCCGGCCAGCCCGACCAACGAAGTGCAGGTCAGCCGGGGTCAAGGCCCCGGCTGACCTGCGTTTTGGGGCTTCTGTCGCGATGCTGTCGCCATCGCCACTTGCATCACACTTGCATCGCGGCGGCGAACCGGCCCCCCGTGTCGGTTGCGGCCCCGTCAGCCCCGGTGGTTGCGTGCGCCAAGACGGCCAATGTCGGGCGGGGGGCTGAGTGCCCTAGACGAGTTCCTGCGGTCTTCATGTCCACGTTCGCCAAGGCGAGTTGGGTAGAGGCGGTCCGGCGCAGATCGTGGAAATCAACTCCGGCCAGACCAGCCTTCTTGGTCGCTGGTTCCCACATGCGACGACGGAAGTTTGCGTAGGACCAGTGACCGCCACCTGGTGCGGGAAAGACGAAGGAGGCAGCATCAGCGGCAGTCAAGCCCATACTGGCCAGGTGTTCAGCCAGAATGTCCGCTAGTGCCTGAGGCAATGACATGATTCGAGTTCCGGCTTCGGACTTTGGCGGTCCAAGGCTTGGTCGGCCATGTTCATCCCTGGTGACAGTCTCGGTAACCGTCAAGGTGTGGCCCAAGAGATCGAGGCTCCCGATTCGTAGTCCCGCAACCTCGCCCCAGCGAAGCCCAACGAGTGCTCCTTGAATCATCGCATGAACGCTTGGATCGGCCCTGCGGTCTTTTCTCGGGCGATTCTTGGTCCCTGTGCTGAAGACCTACAGGAGTGCAGGGTTGGTGCCGATTACCGTTGAGATGGGTACCAAACTGATTCGCCTCCGATATGCCGGGACCTGTTCCCAGTGTGCCTCCGTCCTGGCTCCTGACACTCGGGGGTGGTGGGACTCCGAAGCACGTACAGCCACGTGCGTGGATTGCCATCCTGCCGAGGATGACAGCAGAGTCCAAGTGGCTGCACCCGATCAGATCCAAGGCATGACGAACTCAGATTCCATTACCCCACTAGCCACCGGAGAGGCCGGAGCATCAGCCCGCCAGATGTACGAACAGAAGCATCGACGGCGGGAGGAGAGGATCGAGCAAAAGTGGGGACGCCTGGCAGGCGTAGTCAAGTTCGTCTCGACCGATCCTAAATCCACAAAGGCCTGGGCCACGGGATCTACAGGCGAGCGTCGACTGGCATCTCTCCTGGCAAAATCACTAGGTGATCGTGCCGCCCTCCTCCATGATCGAAAGATCCCCGGCTCTCGGGCCAACATCGACCACCTAGCCATCGCTGCATCGGGTATTTGGATCATCGATGCCAAGAACTACACGGGGAAGGTCGAACAAAGAGATGTTGGAGGCTTGTTCAAGACTGAACAGCGCCTCTATGTGAACGAGCGAGATCAAACAAGACTCGTCGCAGGCTTTGCCCAGCAGATCAATGCCGTGCTCGAGGCGATAGGTGACGCCGAGATCCCCATCAATGCGGCTCTCTGCTTCGTCGATTCGGAATGGGGCTTCTTCGCCAAGCCCTTCCAGCAGGGTGGGGTATGGGTCACATGGCCCACGAAGGTCTCCGAGATGATCGCTGCCCCTGGACCACTATCCCCAGTAGATGTGGCCCAGGTCTCTGAACTCTTGGCCAGCCAATTGCCCTCCGCAGTACCCGTCGATTGATCACCGCTCATCAGATCATTCGATCATCCGATGGAGGAAGTGCTCGATGGCTTCAAGGTGACCGTGGGTAATGCCCGTTCGTGGATCCGGTGCAAGGAGGAGATTCTGGACAGGGAGAGCAGCTGCCCATCGTCTGGCCGATTCTGGGCCAAGGCGGAATGCATCGATGTCATCGTCTATCCACACGAATGGCCTCATTTCGTCAGTCACGACACGTCGCACCTCGTCGAACTTCCAAGCTCCGTCCATCCGGGTAGTGCTGCGTGGCCGGGTCAGAACCCTCAGGCTTCTAGGAAGACCACAGAGCGGGGCCACTATCGAATCAGCATTGTGCTCCCACGTGGTGGCCCAGACGATCTCGGCGGAAAGTGCACCGATGCGTTCACCCATGCTCCGAGACAGGCACAGGTCAAGGATCATGCGGAATCCGTTCCCCTCGTCCAGCATCACCTCGTGCTCTTCGAAGTCGTCGAAGCTGGCAAGCCTGGAATCGAAGGCGAATGCGTTGAGGACGCCATCGACATCGAGGAACAGAAGGGGATGCTCGGAGCCGGGGTCCTTCATTCTCCTATGCAACCGACTTTCCCTGTTTTTCGACTGATCGCCTGGCAAGCTACAAATACAACATCAGCGAATCCGTCGCTTCTTTCGCTCGTTTGTACAAGTTCGGCAGCACAGACTCGATGCTTCCAAGGAGTATTCCCCTGTCGTACAAAGCAAGGGGAACGCCGAAGACATCCCCACGGCTCAGTCTTTCAGGCACACGGGCGAGCCTGCTTTCACACGGCTTCTGCAAGTTCGCGTGGGCAGGTTTCTGCCAACGGTGTGGGGGTACCGGATCCGAGGCACTTAGCCAGTCGTTAGCGGTCCTCCATGACTTGACGATGGCTTCGAGGTCGTCGTTCGACCCCGTTATCAGCGTCGGCGTCTATCCTCACACCGTGGTCCCAGGCGTCACTCTCCGGGTCCCGACTCCGCATCGAGCGCCAGTTGTCGGAGAACGATCGCCGGGGCGCAGTCCGGCCCCTCGATCTGCGCCAGGGCCGCAGCGGTTGCCCAACGATGTGACTCAGTTCCCCGACGAGGTCGAGAGGATCTTGCTCGATCCACCTCGCCGCCAGTTCCGCCCACGACTGCATGTCGCCGTCGACTCATGCCGTGGAGAGAGCGATGTCCTTGGCTAGTTCCTGACCCATGGCCGCACGCTGATCGTGACCCGAGCCTAGGTTGGCCTTGGCTCGCCAGTCTGTTGAAACTTCACCAATGGATAGATGTGGGCCACCTCACGGATGGCTGCGCTGACGGCACCCTCTCGGTCGTAGGCATGAGCCTCGACGGTGATGATGATCCTCTGGTCATCACCTCGGAAGCGGAGCACCCGGTTCGCTGACCTCTGCACGTCCGTCAGGAACCGCCTGGCTCGGTCATCGAGCGGGTGTTGGACCTCCACGTCGACCTCGAAGTGCACTCTTTGACCGTATCGAACGTATGTTCGTCGTGCAACGGGTGCCCGGAGAGCAACTTGGCATCTCACGTTCGGTACTGTCGAGAACTGGTGCGAGAACTGCCGCCCTGACCTGCGCCGTTCTGACGGTGTTATCGAGATTCTGTCGAGATCGTCCAGCCGTAACCCCCTGTTTCTGCGTGTGTCCACATATGCGTTCTTCCAGGTCAGGCGACGTTTGCACTTGTCGAATCTCTGTGAATAACCCCACTTTGGGCGTTCGGGACGCAGAGGTCGCCGGTTCAAATCCGGCCTGTCCGACCAACGAAGTGCAGGTCAGCCGGGGTCAAGGCCCCGGCCGCCCTCGTCCTGGGGCTTCCGTCGCGATGCTGTCGCCATCGCCACTCGCATCGCCAACTCGCATCGCGGCGGCGAACCGGCCCCCCGTGTCGGTTGCGGCCCGGTCAGCCCCGGTGGTTGCGTGCGCCGACACGGCCAATGTCAGGCGGGGGGCTGAGATCCCCAGGCGGATCCCCGCGGTCCTCAACTCCACGTTCCCAGGACCAGTTGGGTTGTGGCAGTCCGGCCCAGATCGTGGAATCCGACACCGGCCACGCCTGCCTTTGTGGTCGCGGGTTGCCACCTGCGGCCCCGGTAGTTCGCATAGGACGAGTGACCGCCACCAGGTGCGGAGAACACGGAGGAGTCGGCATTGGCGCCAGTCAGTCCGGCCCGTGCCAGGGGGTCCGCCAGGATGTCCACCAGTGCCTCGGGCATGGACAGGGCACGAATCACCAGCATCGGCCTTCGGGGTCCGAGGGTCTACGGGTCTACGGGTCTACGGGTCTAGGGGTCTACGGGTCTACGGGTCTACGGGTCTAGGGGTCTACGGAGATCGTCACCTGGTCCCGACCGGAGGCACCAGATGGGATCTCTCGTGAAGACCGTCCACTGGCACCGGTTCGGCGGCACAACCACCTCGTGCAGGCTCTGACCCTCGAAGTGCCTGCCTGATGGGACTGACTTCCGTCTTGGACATTCCGGCGTCGGACCGGCGCCAGGCGGCCACCACCGACGATGAAGGACCACCTGGGAGGGCAGGTACCTGCGAAATGCCGGGGTCGAGGAACATAAGTTCAGGGTGGCGAATCGAAAGTACGGGGTGGTGATGCGACTCCTCCAGCCTTACGGTGCCACAAGGCGCAGCACCCCCTTGCGGGCAGACGGAGGAAGAGCTAACGCATGACTCGTTTTCGGCGGTCCGCGGTCACAATTGGCATAACCATTGTCCTGGTGGCCACGTTGGTGTCGGTGGTCGCCCGCTCGGCGGCGGCCGCCACCCCGGTGCAGCTCAACCTCAACGTGCTCCTGATCGGCACGGGGTCGTCGGACCCGACCACTGCAGCGTGGCAGTCGGCGCTCAGCAGCGAGGGCGTGGCCTACACCTCGGTCACCGCCTCCGGGTCCTACGGCGCCGAGACGGTCACCCTGCCCGCGCTCACCACCGGGTCGGTGGNNCGTGGTGCTGGCCGACTCGCCGACGGCCTTCGCCGCCGGACAGCTGAGTGCCCTGTTCTCCTATGAGTCCTCCTATGGCGTGCGCCAGATCGACGGGTACATGTACCCGTCGCCGGCCCTCGGGCTGACCGACGCCTCGGCCGGGGCGCTCGACGGCACCAACGGGACCCTGACCGCGGCCGGCCTGTCCGCTCTGCCCGGCCTGACCGGGACGGTGCCCTTCGACACCGGTACCTACGGCTACACGGCGACGATCGACGCCGGGGCGCCGTTCACCCCGTGGCTGGAGAACGCCACGGGCCAGGTGCTAGCCGGTGTGTACCAGCACCCCGGATCGGGTGACCCCCAGGCCGGGGTGGCCGAGCTGTCGCTGACCTTCGACTACGACGCCAGCATGCTGCAGTGGTTGTTGCTGGCCCCCGGGCTCATCAACTGGGTGACCCAGGGCACCCACCTCGGCCTCAACCGCAACTACTTCGGCCAGGACATCGACGACAACTTCATCGCCGACAACGAGTGGAGCTCGCAGTACCAGTGCACCCCGGCGGCCACCAACCCCGTCGACTACACGTGCCCGGCGGCTGAGCAAGGGGCGACGGCGGGGTCCGCTCCGGGCGTGCCGGCCGACGTGCAGATGAGCGCGGCCGACGTGGCCACCGTGGTGGCCTGGGAGCAGACGACCGGCATCAAGTTGAACATGGCCTTCAACGCCGCCGGGGCCTGCACCGCACCCAGCGCGGCCGACGAGTCGAGCGCCAACTGCACCGGCTCGGTCACCGACCCGGGGGGGACCTACACCGACCCTGGCCAGACCGTCGACGGCACCGCCCCCAATGACCAGGGTCTGGTCAACGCCCTGCTTACCGATCAGGCCGACTTCAACTGGATCAACCACACCTGGTCCCACCAGTTCCTCGGCTGCATCGTATGGCAGCCCCAGGCGGTCAACTCGGTGACCGCCAACGCCACCGGCGGCACGTTCACCGCCGGTGGCTACAGCTACGAGATCACCGCGGCCACCGCCTACGGAGAGTCGGAGCCCTCCCTACCCCAGGGGGCGACCGTGGCCGCCAACGGATCGGTCACCTTGAGCTGGCCCGAGGCCACCAACGGCACCGGCACCGACGGGACGGCCGGGCCCACCCTGGCCCAGGAGGAGGCCGACCACACCGGCGGGACCGGCTTCTGGGGCTACAACATCTATCGCGAGAACCCCGGCTCCACCGCCTACGGGCTGGTGGGCCAGGTGGCCGAGAACCCAGCCGCCACCTCTGCCACCACCTACAGCTACACCGACTCCGGGACCGCCCCAGGGGCGGCACCGGACTCATCTGCCACCTACCCGACGGCCACCAACCCGGGCATCGACTGCTCGAGCGCGGCCGGCAGCTGGGACCCGGCCACCTCCACCAGCCCCGACGCCTCCATCGAGCAGGAGATCGGCCAGGACCAGGCCTTCGCCACGGCCAACGGGCTGACCAACTTCAACCCGGCCGCCGTGGTGACCGGTGAGCACTCCGGCATCGAGAACCCCAACATGCCCTCGGCCCTGGCCGGAGCGGGCATCACCACCTTTGCCGCCGACGCCTCCCGCCAGCCCACCCAGTACGCGGAGACCTCGGGAGCCAACACGGCCGAATCGGCCCCCCGCTACCCGAACAACATCTACTACAACGCCTCCACCTGGGCCGACGAGCTCAACGAGTACAACACCCTCTACGTGAAGCAGGGTGTCTCCCTCGGTGATGCCACCTACACGACCGAGACGGGCCACTGCACCGACACCTCGGCCACCACCTGCCTCACCACCCCGGCGACCGAGGCCAGCCTCGAGGCCTCTGAGTCCCACATCATGCTGAGCCATGTGCTGGCCAACAACCCCCGGGTCGTGTACGACCACCAGACCGACCTGATCGGCCCTGACTACACCCTGCTGGGTCTCATCAGCAACATGCTGTCCCAGTACAACAGCTGGTACAACAGCACCACACCCCTCGTCCAGATGACCGACGTAACCGAGGCCCAGACCCTCGGGCTGCAGTCGGCCTGGGCCAGTGCCCAGAGCGCGGGATCGGTGAAGGCCTCCGAGCAGAACGGCGTGGTCACCGTGACCAACTCGACCGGCACCCCGGTCAGCGTCCCGATCACCGTGCCCACGGGCACCACCGTCGGGGGCACCGCCTTCGGCTCGACCTACAGCGGTGAGCTGTCGGCATGGACGCCCGTGCCGGCCACCGGGTCGACCACCCTCACCGAGAACGTGGCCCCGGTCATCACCACTGCCAACGCCGCCACCTCGATCGTGGGCACGGCCTTCAGCGATACGGTCGCCACCACCGGTGACCCGACACCCGCCCTCACCGAGACCGGTGCCCTGCCCTCGGGCATCACCTTCACCGACAATGGCAACGGAACGGCCACCCTGGCCGGCACCGCGGCCAAGGGCAGCGGGGGGAGCTACCCGATCACCATCACGGCGACCAGCACCTCGGGAACGGCCACCCAGGTCTTCACCCTGACCAACGCCGAGGCCCCGACCATCACCAGTGCCTCGACGACGAGCTTCTCGACGGGGGTGGCGGGCACCTACACGGTGACCACCACCGGTTACCCGGCGCCGTCCCTCACCGAGTCGGGCACCCTGCCCGCAGGGCTGACCTTCACCGACAACGGCAACGGCACGGCCACCCTGGCCGGGACCCCGGCGACCGGCACCGCCGGGAGCTACCCGGTGACCATCTCGGCCACCAACATCTCGGGCAGCACGGCCAAACTGTCCCTGGCCATCACCGTCACCGCCAGCGCGGCTCCGGT
>PLHF01000045.1 GCA_003138855.1 Acidimicrobiaceae bacterium
TGGCGTTGTAGTCGAAGGTGAGGCTCAGCTCGGACACCCCGGCCTGGGGATCGGGGGCGGTGCTGATGCCCGGGTGCTGGTACACGCCGGCCAGCACCTGGCCCGCGGCGTTCTCCAGCCAAGGGGTGAAGGCCGCTCCGATCGTTCCGGCTACCACCGACGCCGGAACGCCATAGGTCCCGGTGTCGAAGGGCACCGTGCCCTTGAGGCCGGGCAGCCCGGCCAGGCCGGCCGCGGTCAGCGTGGCCGTGGTGTTGTCGAGGGTGGTAGTCGCGCCAGAGACCGCGGTGATCCCCTGGGCCGGAATCGGGTAGGTGTAGCCGTCGATCTGGCGCACGCGGTAGGTGGACTCATAGGTGTCGAGGGCACTCAGCTGGCCCACAGCGAAGGCCGCTGGCGAGTCGGCGAAGACCACACCGTTGAAGTTGCCCACCGATCCGGTGGTCAGGGCGGGCAGGGCGACCGTCTCGGCGCCGTAAGTCGGCCCGGCGGCGGTGGCCATCGTGTAGGCCACGCCCTCGCTGCTCAGCGCCGACTGCCACGCCGCAGTGGTCGGATCCGACGGTCCCGAGCCGACCAGGAGCACGCTGAGGTTGAGCTGCATCGGGGCGGCCGCCGCCGCCGAGCGGGCGGCCACCGACACCAACGTGGCCACCAGGACAGTGGTCATAGCGAGTAGAGCGACGGACCGCCGAAAACGAGTCATGAGATTGATTTGCCCTTCCTCCGACCGAGCGCGCCATCCGCGCAAGGAGCCTGATGGCACCGTAAGGCTTGAGGCACGGCATTTCTACCCTGCACTACCGCGTAATCACCCTGAAGTTACGGGGTCCGATCGGGGGCTGACCCCGGCGTTTCGCCGGCACATCCCTCGCTTCGCGGGAGTCACCTGGGACTTGTCCGGCGGCCCTTGCGCGGCCCGGGGATCCCGGGCCCGCCGAACCGTGGACGCAGGCGTCAGTGCCGCCCGGAATGGGGATCGAGCCGACGGATCCGTGGGTAAGGCCTGCGACGGGAACGAGTGGGTCCTGGGCAGATGCAAGAGCCGTTGCCCCCTGCCGGTGCGCAGCAATCGGTTCACCACGGCGCGGGGTGGGGGGGTCGACGGGCGCACTGGCCATGGGCGCCAAGTCGGTGATCGGACTGTGATCTGTGGGCATCGGATGAGCCAGCGCGACCGTGCCTGCAGGGTCCCGGAGCATTGGCCGGAAGCGGGCGATCTCCGCTGTGTCGTCCACTGGGACGATACGGGCACACAGGAGATCCCTTCGTCGGGGCCGGCCCTGCTGTTGTGAGCCGCCGGCACCAACGGGATTGAGCAGCTCATGCCGCTCTCTCAAGCTCACGTTGAGGCTTAGGCTGGCGTGTCCCCTGTCGAACTGGCAGCAGTGCCACGGATGCGTGTCGGAGAGGGGACCCCGTGCCGGACAAGTGGGCGTTGTCCCACTCGGGGCCTGTGGGCTGAGGGCCGGGGTGCGCCGTCTGCCGGTGACACACCGTCCTGGGGGTCGGGGGCGGCGCCCGTTGGTTCGTCGGTGCGCACGAGGAGGCCTGGGTCGTCGGTCATGGGTCGCCTGGGTCGCCTGGGTCGGTGCATGTCCGTTCAGCCGGCTTGGCTCGGGTCAGCCCCGATTGTCGCGGCGGTCGCCGATCTTTGCGGCCTGGTCATCACGGGACGACATGTCACAGAGGGTGTGGGCACTTCCGGCCGGTCCCATCCACGAAGGTGTGGAGGGTGGAGAGGGTTGCGAGACGTGCGGCATCCACCAACCGGAGAGCTCGGACGAAACCGATGACTCCTGCGCCGACCCCCAGAGCGCCGCCTCCACCCGTGACGGTCTGGCCGAATCCGCGGTGCAGCCGTTTCGGGCACACTTCGGACTTGCCGTGCTGCTCGCCTCCTCTTCCTGACCTTCCTCGACAACACCGTCATCAGTGCCGCGCTGTCGAATGTGCAGTCCGAATTGCATGTCGGTGTCGCGCAACCCCAATGGGGGGTCTGCGCTCTATCGGCCCGCTCGACGATGTTGGTCGTCGGGCGGGCGGGCTGACATGGCTATCGGCGCCGCCGGTTCCGAGCCGGGGACGCTCTCCATGGTCCGGCACCTCTGTCCCGAGCAGAAACGGCGGGCCCGGGCGGTCGGTGCCTGGGCTGCAGTCTCTGGTGCGGCGCTGGCCACGGGACCGGTCCTCGGTGGTGTGTTGGTGGGCTTCTGGTCGTGCCGGGCGGTATTCTGGTTCGACTTGGCGTTCGGCAGACTCGCATTCCTGGCCGGCATGGTCGTCCCGCCCGAGAGCTCGGATCCCTCGAAGGAGCGCCCCGATGTCAGGGGATTCGTTCTCGAACGCTGACGCTGGGCACAGCAACCTTTGCCACGATCACCGGGGAGTCGGCGGGCTACCCGACCGGGTGGATCCTCGCGCTGTACGGGGTGAGCATCCTGGCACTCATCTTCGTCGAGCACCGCGCGGAGAACTCAAGTTGAACCTGAGCTTCTTTCGGCGGCCCCCCTTTGCCGGATCGACGCTGGTGGCAACCACCACTTACTTCGCCATCTCCGTCTTCTTCTCCGTTGCTCTGCGTCTCGAGGTGGTCGGGTCGGCCTCTCCCTACCCGTTGGCGCTGGACTTCTTGCCTCTCTTTGGTGGAATGGTGCTTGCCTCGCTCTTCACCGGACGCTGGGTCGCGGCGGTCGGCACGCGAACGCCGATGACCGTCGGCTGCATCACCGCCGATCGTTACGAGATCACCCCGGTGGCCCGAACGAAGAAGTTCACCGCATTGATCACGTTGTCTCGCGTGACCTGGTCGAACCCCCACGAGTTCTCTACTGACTCCTGACCGGCCAGGCCCCATGTGGACGAACCCGGGGGGGCTTCGATGGTCGCCGCGTAGACAACCTCGACACCGGTGGAGGTGGGCCGGAAGATGAGGGCCGGTCTCTTCCCCAGATGAACGATGGCCAGAATCACCCCGCCGGCGCCGTTCAGATCGTCGAGTGAATCGACGAAGCCATCGATGCCGCCCTGGTTCTGAAGGACCGCCGAGGCTTCCAACAGTGCGCCCGAAATGATCTGCGAGACACTGTTCCATTGGTCCGCCGGACTGATCCCCTTCGCCCCACGAACGGAACTCGCAAGATCCTCGAGTGGGTCAGGTGCCATCAGTCCGTGCTCCTGGTAGAAGTTCGGTAGAAATCTGGACTCGTTGGCCCGAGTCGTACGCTCTTTGACCAGGGAGTTCAATGGTGTCGGATGGGGGACTTGAGCCTCTACGCCCTTGCGGGCACTAGCCCCTCAATCCGATGAGGCACGTTCAGCCTACTCCGGCCAATCGTGTTCTACCTGCTCAGGTGCAGTGCTCGGCGGTGGCTCGTTTGGTCTGCTCCGGCCGATCAGAGCGATTCCGTACAGTCCCGTTGACAAATGCGTTGACAAGAGCGACCATCACTCCCCCGCTCTAGCGTCTCAGGCGATTGCCAGGGAAACGGGCGTCCCTGTGGCTCGAAGCGCAGGCCAGAAACTCCGTCAAAGTCCGCGAATGCAGGTTGTACACCTCGATGAGGGCGTTGGGTTGCGGGCCGGGTGCACTGTCGGCCACGTGACCATCCAATGCCCATTGCCACGTACGTCTCTCGTACATCACATGGGACGCCATTTCCTCCAGCTGATCGTCGGTCAGCGGAAACCGGAGCTTGGGTGGGTTCAAGGGTCCGGCCTGTCGCTCTGACCCATGCCCCCAGCCCAGCACACGCGCCCGGCAGCGGATCACGCCCCTGCCCTACCCTGGCTCCATGGACCACCGTGATCACTACGCCTTCGCCGTCCGGGCCGAGCCGCGGGTCTGCTGGCAGATGGTGAGCCGTCCCGCCGGCTACCGCGTCGACGCTCCCGCTGATTGCCCGGAACCCGTCCGGTGGATCGGCCGGGCCATGATCGGGCGCAAGCAGATGCGGCTGTGGTCGTGCGGCCGGCACCTCGAGGGACTGGCGGAGCTGCAACCAGCCGGGCAACGCTAGATCGCGAGGCTGACACGCCTGGGGTCACGTGGCTACGCTTCGACCGGCTGTCATGGTGGCAGCAGAAAGGCGAGATGCTCGCTCCATGACCGATGCCGGGCAACCAGACGACCCCAGAAAACGATGGTGGGACGCGATGAAGCGAGCGTTCGATGTCCCTGAGGGTGTGTCCGACGAAAACGCCCGAATGGTAATCGTGGGCGCCACTATCCGGGACACTGGAGAATTCCTGTACGTCGAGGGGACGGTTGCCGTCACGGCGATGATCGATGCAACCCTGGACCTCGGATCGGCCGGAGAGCTAGATCGCCTCGTTGCCGAGGAGGAGCCGCTGTACCTGAATGCGGCGAGCGCTGCCGAGGACGCCGCCTACAACCGAGCCCACGACCTGGGTTGGCGGAATACCAAAGACCCAATGACCTTGATGAAGCTGCGCGAGGTGAGCGACCGTTTGATTAGCAAGGTGATTGACAGCGAGAGGGAAGGGCCTCCTCGAAGCCCCTAGATCACTGCCACTCCCCCACGTTCGCCCCTGTGGCGCTGAAACGCTCGGGGTAGGGGTCAAAATACTGTGCGGGCGTCAGGAGAGCCACGTTTGGTCGGCGTGGGAGATCGCCGGGCTGCTGGACTAAGAAGCGTCGAGTGCGACTTCGGCCCACTCGTAGCCGCACTGGCTGCAACTGCGGTGCATGTGATCAATCGTCTGTTCGGGAAGTTCGCAGTTCGCCCTCATGCCTTCATGGAACTGAAATCCGGCATTGTCGCTACCGCACTTCGCACATGCATTTTCCTGTCCGAACTTGTCCATGTCCGCCTCCTACTTCTGGTCGAATGGACCAACCGTAGTGCCAAGCTCCTCGAACAGGCGGATGGCGTCGAGGCCGTAGCCCAGCAACAGCCCGAGGATGCAGTGCTGCTGGGCCGCTGATACCGTCCATGCCCACGCGAACAGGTCCACCACCCAGGCTCGGCTGGCATAGCCGCCTCGGCACCCCCGTTGCGACCGTTGACAGCGCACAGAATCGCCCCTGTGCCCCGCTACGGCTCGACGTGGGAGTTATATGTAAGGAGCCGGGTCCGGAGCGCCCATCGGGAAGAAGGTCTACTTGACGGACCCGACCGGGTGAGCCTACGACGTTGGCCCGGCCCAGGTCACCCTCGGCCCTGGCCCCTTCGATGGCCCGCTCGAAGTCGGCGAGGTCGGCGTCCGCCATCTTGCAGAGGGGTGCAGTTCCGATTTGTCGTGAACCCCAACGAAGTCCATCGGGCTGATCTTCGGACCGGGTTGAATGCGGTCGACTAGGTCTGTGCGGGTATCGTCGCCGTGCTTGCGGATCGTCCCCTCCTCCTGCCCAACCCGCACCAGCTCCCCAGCCCGGTACTCGAAGCGGCGCACGATCTCAGTGGCGGCGAGAGTCTTATGCACAACCCGGATACCGGATCGACCTGGACTTTCGATGACTTTCCCGGTCCGGTCCCGCAAGATGTCCCGGACAGATAGTCGCCCACGCGACCGCGCAAGCGATCCGGGGGCCGTGGCCGACACCGAGTGACCGGTGTCAGCGTGGGCGAGGAAACCCGACACGGTTCGCGTGTCAGAGGTCCAGTCCCGTTGGCAGTGTTCCCTGCCGTCAAAACGAAAGGGAACACTATGACCATCGAAGCAACCGACATCGACAACGAGGAGTTCGAACCGGCGGTGACGGAGACCTGGGCGGAGGTCGCGCTACCAAGGTAAGCCGGGCTCGATTGAGATGCCGACGAACTGGGGCGTGCTATCGACAAGGTCGTGAGCTGGGTGCGCGGACCCGGTCCATTCACCACGTGCATGGACCGGCTCGACGAAGTGAACCTGACCGACGGGGAGGCGGGGAGACCGGCGAACCGTCAGCAACCGAGATCGATCGGCGGGTCGCATTATTGGAGGTACAGGTGAAGGTGTTGATCGCGATGGTGTCCTCCATGGGCCGTGGCGTGTCCTCGGCGCTGGACGTGCTGGGCCTTGACCATCGGGCGGCGCGTGCAGATCTCGACGGGGCGGCGTCGGCGTGAGCAGCTGACCGGACCACCCGGCGTCAGTGATGGCCCTCGGTTCCGGCCGGGGGTCTTTCGCGTTCACGGCTAAACGGGGACTTTCGGCCCTAGTCGGAAAACCCGCTTGCGAGTGAAAATGCATTGCAGAATCTGTTCAGCGACCGACCGGGTGACGCCGTCGACACGTGTCCCCGGCGGGCTGGACGGATCGGTGCGCGCACCCGAAAGCCCCCGTCCGCCGGGGCTTTCGCGTCCCACGGTCTGAGTTGCTCGATGGGATAAGGGCCAAATGCGAGCTCGCCCGGTACGGAAAGTCCAGGCGAGACGACTGAGGCCAGTTGGGCATCGACTTTCCTTTGGATACGAGTTGAATCAATTGTGTTGCACCTTGGCGGAAGTTGCGACGCAGGGGACGGTGCGTTCCAGCTCCGTCCCAGGTCCAACGTCCCCGGCCCGGGCGAGTCAGGGCCGCTCGATCGGCTGGCGATGGCTCCCCTTCGCGTCGGGGGACCATCGCGTCCCGGCACAACTGCACAGCCGCAGCACTCGCCAATCCGAACGCCGAGAGTCAATCTGGCTACGGTGACAGAATGGAGACGGGCGGTCTCCTCGATGAAGGGGGATTTCAATGGGTGGAACGCTGATAGCCCGATATACCGTTGCCGACTATGCAGCCTGGCGAAGGATCTATCACGAATTGATGCCGCTACGGGTCGAGCACGGTTACACCGCTCAGCAGGTAATGCACATTCCCAACAATCCGAACGATGTAGTGGCAGTGCATAACTTTCCGACCGTCGCCCAGGCCGAGGCATTCGCCGATGACCCGAGGTTGAAGGCGGCCATGGAGCGCGCCGGTGTGAGCGGCGCTCCTCGAATCGAAATCTACGAGGATGTCTGAACAACTGCGGTGAGGCTGCCTGATACTTCGAGGTAGTCGAACAGGTGGCGAACCCCGTTGGACGCTCCCACTCCGCACAGGATCGCGCCTGTGCCCCGCCAGGGCTCAGCGCAGCGTATAAAGCCCAACGCCGGGCCCGGAGCATCGGCCGGCGGAGACCTCTGCTCGACGGGCTCGGCACTTCGACGATACCCACCATGGCCCCCGGTTCCGACCGGGGGTCTTTCACGTTCGCGGGTCGGGCAGAAGGAAGGACGACGACAGCTTGCCAGCCAGGTTGGAGATCTCGAACACGGCGCGCTCGGCGGTCTTGACCGAATCCCCGACGATGTGGGTCAGAGCAGCGAACGCGGCAACTGCCCGCTGGGCTCGCTTGCGAAGCTCCTCTTCGAAGAGGCAGTGCCCTGAGGCGGTCGAAACATGCAGACCATTCGGTAGCCCATGGCCACTGCGTCGGCAGGTGAAGCTGTGCTCGCCTCGATCGGCGTGTGAGACGGCCGGGCACGTTGATGAACTTCCGTCGGACGGTCTTGGCCACGACCGGCCCTCCCCCGCCGTCACCGTCAACGTGTATCAGCACCTCATGCCCGGGATGGGCGAGGCGGCCGGCGCACGGCTGCCTAGGCTGCTGGCGGGCACCACCGGTTGACATCCGTTGACAACGGACGGTCAGGGAATCCCGTTGACAAAATGTTGACACCGGCCGGTCGGCGCACGGTGGCAGCTGTAGCCGGTCAAGCATTCTTCCTGGTCAAACAGGGTGTCGGAGGGGGGACTTGAACCCCCACGTCCTTTCGGACACTAGCCCCTCAAGCTAGCGCGTCTGCCTATTCCGCCACTCCGACGAAGTGACTCCGATATCGCTATCGGGGCGTCTGGCATGGTAGCGCGGCCTGGGTCGACCGAAGTTCAGGCGCCGGTCGCCGGATCGTGCCCCGCAGTGACGGCCCGAGCTTCCGGGCCCCTCACGCCTGCGAATGTGACGGACCGGGCTTGAGCATCGTCCAGAGGGCCACGTTCCAGAGGATGCCGTCCTCCGAGGCGTTGTAAACGGGGCCGGCGATCTGCACCCCGTTGGCGAGCAGGGCCGGCTCCCCGAACAGGGGAAGTGCGACCATTTGATCCCACAATTGATCGTCGATCTGCGTATAGACGGTGCTTCCGGTCACCGGGTTCAACGCCTGGGAGGCCTGCAGGAAGAGCTGGTCCACCTCAGGATCGTCGAACTTGCTCCAATTCTCCGAGTCGTCCGGGCCCACGGGCCCCTGGCCGTCGGAGTACCAGCCCTCGGTGACCGTCTGGAACGGACTCGAGACTCGGGTGACCAGCGCCATGTCGTAGGAGTTGGCGGCAGCGGCTGCAGCCAGGCCGGCGCTCCCCGCCACGGGGAAGGTCACCACCGAGATGCCCGCGCTCCGCAATTGGGTACTGATGCCCGCCGCTACCTCGCCGATCCAGGGATCCCCGGACTCGACCGCCATCCGAATGGTCAGCTGACTTCCATCGACATCGACGTAGTTGCCGGTCTGGTCCTGGTGGAACCCCAGGCTCTTCAGCAGTTGGTCGGTGGTCGCCGGATCGACGTGGGCGTACTCGCCGGATGCCGATGACGCGTTGTAGGTCGATTGCGAAGGGGCGGCCAGATGGTCCTGGCTCACCACCAGGTCCGGCTCAATGGAGGAGAACGTCTTCGTCAGGATCGCGGTGCGGTCCAGGGCGTGAGCGATCGCCTGGCGCACGGCAACCTTGCCGGTGACGGGTGACTTCACGTTGAACTCCAGCTGCAGGAAGCTCAGAGACGGCTTGACGGAGCTCTGTGTATTCGGCAGAGATGACACCGCGTCGAGGGTGCCCAAGTTGAACTGGTCCGGTTGGGCCACGGCACGACTGGTCCCGGCCAGAGCCCCGAGCCAGGCGCTCTGGGTCGGCGCCACCGAGACGACCACCCGGTCCAGCACGGCCGGCGTCCCCCACCACTTGGGGTTCCGCACCAACACCGCACTCGAGTCTCCCGAGGCGGACTGCACGATCATCGGCCCGGCGGAAAGGTCGACCGCTGAATCGAAGAGATCGAACCCGCTGTTCCAGCCCACCCGCATGGCGATGTGGGCCGGCACCATGTGGTCGAACATGACGCGCCAGTCGGTGAAGGGGGTGCTGAACACCACCGTGACCGTCTTCCCGCCGTTGCTGCCGGTGACCGAGGCCACGTCCCGGTACCCGAGCGTCGAGGCAACCTGGTCAGGCTGTCCGTCGACATCGACCCCGTCCCCCCGTTGGGACTGCCAGGCATAGATGAAGTCTTCCGCACTGACCGGCACTCCGTCGGACCACACCGCGTGGGGACTGATCACGTACTGGATCGTCAACGGTGCCGTCGAGGTGGCCTCGACGCTCAACAGGAGGTCGTTGTTGACCTGCGGGACCAGTTTGGGAGACACGATGTAGGCGCTGGGCAGCACTGAGCTGAGCAGCGTCGGCGTCGATGACGTCGCCCCCGAGGGGGTGTCGGGGTTGAACCCGTCCCAGGGACGGTCGAGGTGGACGGTGGCCGATCCGCCGGTAGCGGCAACGAGTGCCGGAGGCGCCAATTCATCGACCTGGCTGATCCGTTGAGAACCGAGGTGGTCGATGATGGCCACTGCCCCGATGATGACGATGATCACCAGGGGCAATCTCCACCGGGCACGGTACTCGCTCCACCGGAGAGCGACACGGGGGCGGCGCTCGACGGGCTCGGCGCCGGAATCGGTCACTGCAGGCGCATGATGAGGATCAGATTCGTGAAGGCGAAGATCACCGCCACGGTGACGGTGATCCGGTCGAGGTTCTTCTCGACCACCGTCGAACCGGCGGCCGCGGAGCCGACCGAGCCACCGAACATGTCGGACAGGCCGCCGCCCTTGCCGCTGTGCATGAGGATGAGGAAGATCAAGGCGAGGCATGCCAGCACCTGTAGTACGACAATGATTGCGGTCAGCACTGGATCTTCCTCCTCTGGTCCATGACCGTTGGACACGCTAGCAAACTCAACGGGTGGCGATGGCAGCAGCCCGGGCGATTCCCACGAACGCAGCCGCATCGAGGCTCGCCCCGCCCACCAGGACCCCGTCGATATCGGGGCAGCGCAGTAGTGATTCGGTGTTCTCGGCGTTCACCGACCCCCCGTATTGGATCCGTACCTGGCCCGCGGCTCCCGCGCCGACCGACCGGGTGGCCACGTCGCGGATCCACGAGCAGGCCTCCTGGGCATCTTCCGGGGTGGCCGCCTGGCCCGCCCCGATGGCCCACACCGGCTCGTAGGCGATGACCATGGCCGCCACCGACTCCGGGGGCACTCCCCCCAGGCCAATCTCGACCTGAGTGGCCAACCGATCACGAGTCAGGCCCACGTCTCGTTCGTCCACTGTCTCGCCGACACAGAGGATCGGCGTCATCCCGTTGCGCAGCACCGCCTTCAGCTTGGCGCCCACCAGCTCGTCGGACTCCCCGAACAGCTGCCGGCGCTCCGAGTGGCCCACGATGACGTAGTCCACGTGCAACTTGGCCAGCATGGCCGGGCTCACCTCTCCGGTGAACGGCCCCGAATCCTCCACCGCGCAGTTCTGGGCTCCCAGCGCCACCGGGACGCCTTCGCCCTCGATGACGGTCTGCACCGATCGGAGATCGGTGAAGGGCGGATGCACCGAAAGGTCGACCGGCCCGGCGTCCGCGGGCCGGAGTCGCAGGCCGAGGTCACGAACGGCATGGATGGCCTGGAGATGATCGAAGTTCATCTTCCAGTTTCCGCTGATCAGCGGACGCCGCCTGGCGCCGGAGTCCGTCACCGCGGCGGCTCGTCACGACGAGCGCCGTGTCCGGCCACGGGGGCATTGACCGCCCCCCTGAGTGCCGAGAGGCCGGGAAGATCGCCGTACTCGAGTAGTTCGAGCGAAGCCCCACCGCCGGTGGAGATGAAGCTGATGCGGTCGGTCAGGTCGAGTTCGTCGACGGCAGCGGCGCTGTCACCCCCGCCCACCACGGTGTAGCCGGGGCAGTCGGCCACCGCCCGGGCGACTCCGGCGGTCCCCGCGCTGAACCTCGAATCCTCGAAGACTCCCATCGGCCCGTTCCACAGAACGGTCCCGGCGGAGGCGATCTCGCGGGCATAGGTGGTGACGGTTTCCGGTCCGATGTCCAGTCCTTGCCATCCCTCGGGAATGTCGGCCCCGATGGTCCGGACCTCTCCGTCCACACAGTCGCATCCGAAGTCGGCACCGGGCTCGAGCGCCACGATGTCGGTCGGCAGCAAGATGCGTCCGCCGGATCCGAGGAGCTCGGCACACTCGCCGATCCTGTCCGGATCGACCATCGAGCCACCGACATCGTGGCCGGCCGCAGCCAGGAACGTGAAGGCCATCCCACCTCCGACGACCAGGGCGTCCACCTGGTGGAGCAGTGCTTTCAGGACGCCAAGCTTGTCGGCGACCTTGGCACCTCCCACAACCGCCACGAACGGTCGGGTCGGAGTGCCGAGGAGCCGGCCCAACGCCTCGAGCTCCCGCTGCAACAACAGCCCGGCAGCACTCGGCAGGAGGGTAGGGGGTCCGACCACCGAGGCGTGACGGCGGTGCGAGACGCCGAATGCATCGTTCACATAAGCGTCGTGGCCGTTGACCAGCTTCTTGACGAAGGCCTGATCGTTCCGCTCCTCGCCCGGGTCGAACCGGAGGTTCTCGAGGAGCTCGACCTGTGGGGCCAACTGTGTCAACTCCTGGCGAACCGGGCCGAGCTCCCACCTCTCGTCCGGCGCCCCCTTGGGCCGCCCGAGGTGGGTGCACGCAGTCACATGGGCCCCCCGCTCGATCAGGTACTCAAGGGTGGGCAACGCGGCACGGATCCGGAAGTCGTCGACCACCGTCGGGGCCTCACCGGCGCAGGGGCGCAGGGGGACGTTGAAGTCGACCCGGACCAGAACGCTGCTCCCCTCCAGGACCGGGAGATCGGCGAGCAATGGCAACCCCTCCAGCAACGGATTCTGCTCATGATCACCCATCGTCACTCCTCCCCTCGGCTCCCCTCAACATTCCCCCGGAATCCTCTGACCTTCCCTCAGGAACCGGCACCCATCAGCAGCGAGAGGTCGACGAGCCTGTTTGAGTATCCCCACTCGTTGTCGTACCAACCCTGGACCTTGACCAGGGTGATTCCCGAGGCCGACGGCATCACCATGGTCAAGCCGGCATCGAACGTGCATGAGGCCGGGCTGCCCACGATGTCGGACGACACGATGGGGTCCTCGGTGTAGACCAGCACCTTGGAGAGCGGGCCCGACGACGCTGCCGCGGCGAATGCCGCATTGACCTGCTCTACCGAGACGGGACCGGGGACAACCGCGGTGAAATCGGTGATCGACCCATCCGGTACGGGCACCCGGAGCGCGCAGCCGTCGAGTCGGCCCTTCATCGAGGGGAGCACCAAGCCGGTGGCGCGCGCCGCCCCCGTCGACGCCGGGATGATGTTGACGGAAGCAGCACGGGCCCGCCGCAGGTCCTTGTGGGGGAGGTCCAACAGGTTCTGATCATTGGTGAAGGCATGGACCGTCGTCATCATGCCGCTCTCGATCCCGAACGCATCATCGAGCACCTTCACCATCGGGGCAAAGCAGTTGGTGGTGCACGAGGCGTTGGAGACGACGAAGTCCTTGGCCGGATCGAACTCCGAGTCGTTCACCCCCATCACGAAGGTGGCGTCCACGCCGGAGGCCGGCGCGGCGACGATCACCCGGGTGGCTCCGGCATCGAGGTGGGCGGCTGCCGATTCCCGAGTGGTGAACCGCCCGGTGGACTCGATCACCACGTCCACGCCAAGCTCGCCCCAGGGCAACGCCTTGGGGTCCCGCTCGGCCAGCACGGCGATCGGGCCGGAATCCAGGACGATCGACGAGCCGGAGACCTCCGCATCGCCGTCGAAGCGGCCGTGCGTGGAGTCGTACCGGAGGAGATGGCACAGCATCTCCGGCGAGGTCAGGTCGTTGATGGCCACCACCTCGACGTCCGCCCCCATCAAACGGGCAGCCCGAAGATAGAGGCGCCCGATGCGCCCGAAGCCGTTGATGCCTATCCGTACCGTCATGGCCTTCCCACCTCACCCTTCAGCGATCCGTGCATACCCATCACACGTTGGAGTCCGGGCTGATGCCCCTCCGCCCAACGGAGAACGGCGACCACGCTAGGGCATTCTCGTGGCCGGCGGCACTATCCGAGCAGATCGGCGAGCGCCGACGCCAGTTTGACCGGGTCATGCGCCAGTCCACTGGGGCGGGCCAGGTCGACGTCGACCACCGGGACGCCTGGATTCCCGAGAGGGAGGGTCGAGGTGTCACACAAGGCGACATCGACGGATACTCCGTGGGCCGCCAGGGCCCCGAGATGCATCGCCACGTCGAATGCCTCGGTTTCGGGCACCTGGGGTCGGAGATTGCAGACGTAGACGGTGCGGGCGTCGGATCGGTTGACGCCCTCGCGGATCTCGGGAACGGCGATGGCGGCCAGCACGCTCGTGAAGAGGGATCCGGGGCCCAGAACGATCTGGTCGGCCTCCTCCAGAGCGGCGAGGACCTGTGCCGGGGCCTTGGGATCGGCGGGCACCAGTGAGACGCTCCGGATGTCGTTGGTGGCCATGA
Source organism: Acidimicrobiaceae bacterium (assembly GCA_003138855.1). Lineage (GTDB taxonomy): Bacteria > Actinomycetota > Acidimicrobiia > Acidimicrobiales > RAAP-2 > Bog-756. The sequence continues at coordinate 13,619 of PLHF01000045.1, forward strand.
CGGCCACCTGGCCCGCCACCGGGCCGCCGAGCGCGTCCGCCTTCAGGACCACCGGCTCGACCGTGGCGGGCAGCACCCTCCCCCGCACCCCGAGCAGTCGGCACGCTTCGTCGAGGGCATCGATGGGGTCGCGGGCCACCTCCATCAGGCCGGCCAGGATCAGGTTGCCGAGGGAGTGCCCGGCCAGTTCGGCCTCGGTGAAGCGGTGCTCGAATGCCAGGGCCAGGGGTGATCCGGGCTCGGCCAGGGCAACCAGGCACTTGCGGAGGTCACCCGGCGGGATGATGTGGAGGAGTTCGCGGAGCCGCCCGGACGAGCCGCCGTCGTCGGCCACCGAGACGACGGCGGTCGCTTGATCCGTGTAGGTGCGGACGGCCCGCAGCGTCGCGGCAAGGCCGTGGCCGCCGCCGATGGCCACCACCCGGGGTTGCCGGGCGGCGGGACCGGCTGCTGGCTGCGGGCTCATCGTTCGACATCCCGGTGGAACACCGTGGTGGGTATGCCGTGCCGATCCAACCGTCTCACCATCTCCTCGGCGAGCACCACCGACCGGTGCCGGCCACCGGTGCAGCCCATGGCCAACGTCAGGTATGACTTCCCCTCACGCATGTACGCGGGGATCAACATGGTCAGCAGGTCCTCGAGCTTGTCGAGGAATTCGGATGTCTCCGGACGCTCGAGGACGTACTCCCTCACCTCCGGGTCGAGGCCACTGTGATTGCGCAGGGCCTCGTCCCAGTAGGGGTTGGGCAGAAATCGGCAGTCGAACATCAGGTCCACGTCGAGCGGCACCCCGTACTTGAAGCCGAACGAGACGATCGAGGTCCGCATGGCGCTCCCCGGTTCCTCTCCACCGAATACCTCGATGAGCCGGATCCGCAACTGATTCACATTGAGCTCACCGGTGTCCATCACCAGGTCGGCCCGGTCCCGGAGCCCCTCCAAAAGGAGCCGCTCGTCGGCGATCGAGTCGACCACGCCGCGGGCGGCCTGGGGGTGGCGCCGGCGGGTGCCTTCGAACCGCCGGATGAGCACGTCGTCGGCGGCGTCGAGGAACAAGATGCGCACTCGGTTCCGCCCCGCCTCGAGCGCATCCACCGCGGGCAGCACGTCATCGAGGTCTCCCCCGCCGCGGCCGACGACGAAGGCCACACGCTCCATCTCCGAACCTGTGCGGTCGACCAGCTCGGACATCTTGGAGATCAGGGCCGACGGCATGTTGTCGATGACGAACCAGCCGAGGTCCTCCAGGGTGGCCGCCGCCGTCGAACGGCCGGCCCCGGACATGCCGGTGACTACCAGATACTCGCTCATCCGTCCACCCTTGCACGCCTCTCGGTCGATCCATTCGGGGACAGTGGCGTGTGCAACCGGTCGAACACAGCAGCACCCACCTCGGCCGGCAACCACGATACGCCCATCAGGTCGTCCTCCGAGGCGCCCCGCAGCCCGGCCAGGCCCCCGAATTGATCCACCAACCGCGCCCGGCGCTTCGGCCCCAGCCCCTTGACTCCATCCAGTGCTCCCACGGTCATGCGTTTGCCCCGCAGGGTGCGGTGGTAGGAGATGGCAAAGCGGTGGGCCTCGTCCCGCAGGCGTTGGAGGAGGTAGAGGCCCTCGGACTGCCTGGACAACCGGATCGGCTCGGAACTGCCGGGTCGGTAGACCTCCTCGAAGCTCTTCGCCAGCGAGGCGACCGGGATGCGCTCGGTGAGCCCGAGCGAGGCCAGCACCCGTACCCCCACGTTGAGCTGGCCCAGCCCCCCGTCGAGGAGGAGCAACTGGGGTCGGTAGGCGAATCGCCGCCTGGTCGAACTCCCGGCCGGGGCCGTCCCTGGAGTGCCGCCAGGTCCCACACCGTCGGAACGGGCACCACCAGCCTCCTCGGCCAGGAGGGCGGTCAGGCGGCGGGTGAGCACTTCCTCCATCGCCGCGTAGTCGTCGTTGCCGGGCACGGATGCCACCCGGAAATGGCGGTAGTCGCTCTTCTTGGGCAGTCCATCCTCGAACACCACCATTGATCCCACGTAGTCGGTGCCCTGGAGATGGCTCATGTCGTAGCACTCGATGCGGAGGGGGGCTTCGGGCAGCCCCAGCTCGCGCTGGAGCGACTCGAGGGCCCGGGCCCGGCTGTTGTGGTCCGATGTCCGGTGCAAGCGGTGACGGATGAAGGCGTCGCGTGCGTTGTTCTCCACGGTCTCGAGCAACGACCGCTTGGGGCCCCGGACCGGGACCCGCAAGGCGACCGGGCCACCCCGCCGTTCGGTGAGGTACTCGACCACCGCGTCGGCATCGCTCGGCATGGTCGGGACCAACACCTGCTTCGGCACGCCGGAGGCCGACTCCGCGTACACGTCGATCAGGATCCTCTCGATCAGCTGGGGCGCGGTCAGGTCCTCGACCTTGTCCACGAAGAGAGCCAGGCGTCCGACCACCTTCCCCGATCGCACGTGGAAGACCTGCACCGCCTCTTCCAATTCGTCCCCGGCCACACCGAGCACGTCCAGATCCTCGGGACGCTCGAGCTCCATCTGGCGGACCGCGTCCGCGGCGCGGACCGCCTCGAGCTTGTCCCGGAAGACCGATGCCTTCTCGAACTCGAGCGCGCCCGCCGCCTCGTGCATGGCGGCCTCGAGCCCGTGCTCGAGGGGGCCGGTATCGCCGCTCAGGAACGAGATCAGGTCGGCCACCATCCGGTCGTAGTCCGCCCTGTTGACCTCCCCCACGCACGGTCCGGAGCACCGTTCGATGTGGAACAACAGACAGGGCCGGCCCAGGCGTTCATGGCGGCGGAACTTGGTGTCCGAGCAGGTTCGCACAGGGAACGACCGCAGGAGAAGGTCGAGCGTCTCCCGGATGGCACCGACATTCGAGTAGGGACCGAAGTACCGCACGCCGCTTCGTTTGCGTCCCCGGACCACCGCCGGCCTGGGCCATTCGTCGTTGACGGTGACCGCCAGCCAGGGATAGCTCTTGTCGTCCTTCAGCCTGACGTTGTAGCGCGGTTGGAACTGCTTGATCAGATTGTGCTCGAGGAGCAGGGCCTCCGTCTCGGAACCGACCACCATCCACTCCACATGATCAGCCTGTTCGACCATCTGGGCCGTCCTGGGTGCGAGCCCGCCGGTGTCCTGGAAGTAGGAGTTGAGGCGCTGCCGGAGCGACTTGGCCTTCCCCACGTAGAGGACGCGGCCGTCCCGGTCGAGGAACTGGTAGGAGCCGGGGGCATCGGGGACGGACCCAGGGAGCGGACGGGTGGCCACACCACCAGTGTGCCGTGTCCGGTGGGATGCCGAGGTCGGCCCCGGGTCGGGGCCCTTCCACCGCGCCAATGGGCGCCGGAGGCCCTACACTGGAGGGACGCCGGCCTGGTTTCCGGCGACATCTACCGCTTCGGGGCCGACATCCCCGCGGATGGGCGACCAGGCTGTCCCCGCCGGCCACTACCGGAGCGCCTCCTCAAGGGGGTCATACCCATCATGTTCCGGCTACAGACGGCCCTTCCTGATCGCTACACGGCAGCCGATCCTGCGCAGCTCGCTGCCTGGATCAGGCAGGCCAAGGACGCACTCGGTTCGCGACTGATCATCCTGGGGCACCACTACCAACGGGACGAGGTGATGGCCTGGGCCGACGCCCGGGGAGACTCCTTCGGGCTGTCCCGGATCGCCGCCGGCCAGTCCGAGGCGGAGTTCGTGGTGTTCTGTGGCGTCCACTTCATGGCCGAGTCGGCCGACATCCTGACCGGCCCGCACCAGCAGGTGATCCTGCCGGACCTCAACGCCGGGTGCTCGATGGCCGACATGGCCGACATCGAGTCGGTGGAGGAAGCCTGGGAGACACTCGGAGCGGTGACCGACATCGATCGGGTCATTCCGGTGACCTACATGAACTCGTCGGCGTCGCTGAAGGCCTTCGTCGGACGGCACGGTGGCATGGTGTGCACGTCCTCGAATGCCCGGGCCGTGCTGACCTGGGCGCTCGGGGACGGCAGCGGCGCCGGTGCCGGCGACCAGGTGCTTTTCTTCCCCGATCAGCACCTGGGCCGCAACACCGGGTTCGAACTCGGATACACAGGCGCCCACATGGCAGTGTGGAACCCGCGTCTGGAGGGCGGAGGCCTCGACGATGCCACCCTCAAATCGGCGGCCCTGCTCCTGTGGAAGGGTCACTGCTCGGTGCACCAGCGCTTCCGGCCCGAGCACATCGACGCGTTCCGGGCCGAGCATCCAGGCGGCATCGTGGTCGTCCACCCGGAGTGCGCCCACGACGTGGTCGAAGCTGCGGATCAGGTCGGCTCGACCGACTACATCATCCAGGCGGTGGCCGAGGCCCCCTCGGGATCTGTGATCGGAGTCGGCACAGAGATCCACCTCGTCAAGCGCCTCGATGACGAGACCCCCGACAAGACGGTGCTCTCCCTGGACCCATTGGTCTGTCCGTGTTCGACCATGTTCCGCATCGACGCCCCCCACCTGGCCTGGGTGCTGGAGGGCCTCGTGGACGGCGAGGTCCGCAACCGGATCACCGTCGACGAGGAGACCGCCACATGGGCCCGGGTCGCCCTCGAGAGGATGCTGGCCACCGTCTGAAGCAGCCCGTGCGCTGTCGATGGGACGGCCGCAACGGAACGGCGGTGTGCGCGACTACCGAGGGACCTTCGCACGCGTGCGCGGTGCGGCCGGCTCGGTGAGTGTCGTTGCCGATGCCTTGGCCCTCGCCTTGGAGGTGGCCCTCGCCTTGGAGGTGGACGTTGCCTTGGACCGGGGCTTGGCCGCGGTGTTTGCCTTCCCCGCTCCGGTGGGTGCAGTCCCCGAGAGACCGAGCAAGGGGGCCAGCACCTCGCCGGTGTAGCTCGCACTCACCAGAGCCACGTCCTCGGGCGAGCCCTCCGCCACCACCCTCCCTCCGCGGTCGCCTCCTTCAGGACCCAGGTCGACGATCCAGTCGGCGCTCTTGACGACATCGAGGTTGTGCTCGATGACGATGACCGTGTTGCCCTGGTCGACCAGTCGATTGAGCACATCGAGCAGCTTGCGGACGTCATCGAAGTGGAGCCCGGTGGTCGGTTCGTCCAGCACGTACAGGGTGTGGCCGGTCGACCGGCGGCTCAATTCGGACGCCAGCTTCACCCGCTGCGCCTCACCACCGGAGAGGGTCGGAGCCGGCTGCCCGAGCCGGATGTACCCCAGGCCCACGTCGACCAGGGTCTGCAGGTGCCGAGCGATGGGGGGTTGGGCGGCGAAGAAGCCCAGGGCCTCCTCGCACGACAGTTCGAGCACTTCGGCGACGGTCTTGCCCCGGAAGGTGACCTCCAGCGTGTCACGGTTGTAGCGGGCCCCCTCGCACACCTCGCACGGCACGTAGATGTCCGGCAGGAAGTGCATCTCGATGCGCAGGGTTCCGTCCCCGGAGCACGCCTCGCAACGACCACCCTTCACGTTGAACGAGAACCGGCCGGGGAGGTATCCGCGGACCTTGGCCTCCGAGGTCTGACTGAAGAGCTTCCGGATGTGATCGAAGACGCCGGTGTACGTGGCTGGATTCGACCGCGGGGTGCGGCCGATCGGCGCCTGGTCCACCTCGACGACCTTGTCCACCTGGGAGACACCGGTGATCGTGCGGTGGAGGCCCGGGAGGGTCTTGGCCCGGTGCACCTGCTTGGCCAGCGAACGGAGCAGGATGTCGTTGACCAGCGTGGACTTCCCCGACCCGGACACGCCGGTCACCGCGATGAGGCGCCCCAGCGGAAACCCGACGGTCACGTTCTTCAGGTTGTGCTCGCGGGCCCCCTCGACGGCGAGAACCTCCCCGCTGCCGCGTCGGCGCACCGCGGGCACGGGAATGGATCGGGCTCCCGAGAGGTACTGGCCGGTCAGTGAGTCCTCGTTCGAGACGAGCCCCCCGGGCCCGGTGACCGGGCCGGAGTGGACGATGCGGCCGCCGTGCTCCCCTGCCCCCGGTCCGACGTCCACCACATGGTCGGCGACCCGGATGGTCTCCTCGTCGTGCTCGACCACGATGACCGTGTTGCCCAGGTCGCGCAGGCGCTTCAACGTGCCGATGAGCCGCTGGTTGTCCCGCTGGTGCAGGCCGATGGACGGTTCGTCCAGCACGTAGAGGACGCCGACCAGGCCACTGCCGATCTGGCTGGCCAGGCGGATCCGTTGGGCCTCCCCACCCGACAGGGTCGCAGCCGACCGGGCCAGGGTCAGGTAGTCGAGGCCCACATCCAGCAGGAATTGCATCCGCTCACGCACCTCGCGGAACACCCGGTCGGCGATCAGGTGGTCCCGGTCCGAGAGGTCCAGCGAGGCCACCACTTCCACCGCGTTCCCGATGGGCAGCGAGCACAGGGCGTAGATGGAGTATCCGCCCACGGTGACGGCAAGCGACTCCGGGCGGAGCCGGGCCCCTCCGCACTCGGGGCAGGGGACCTCCCGGAGGTAGCCCTCGAGGTTGTCCCGCAGGAAGTCCGAGTCCGCCTCGGCGTGGCGGCGCTGGAGCCAGGGGATGATGCCCTCGTAGAGCGAGTGGAACGACCGTTGCCGGCCGTACCGGTTCCGGTACTTGAGATGGACCTGCTTGGCGCCCGCCCCGTAGAGGACCACCTTCTTGTCCGCCTTGCGCAGCTTCTCCCAGGGGGTGTCGACGGAAAAGCCGCCCAACTCGGCCACGGCCCCCAGCATCCGGGCGAAGTACTCGCTACGGGCCCCCGACCACGGTGCGAGGGCACCCCCTTCCAACGACTTGGTCGGATCCGGCACGACCAGCTCGGGGTCGACCTCGAACTTGGTGCCGAGGCCGGTGCAGGCCGGGCAGGCCCCGTAGGGCGAGTTGAAGGAGAAGTTGCGGGGCGACGGGTCCTCGAAGCTGATTCCGCAGTGGGTACAGGCCAGGTGCTGGCTGAAGGTGATGGCCTCTTCCTCGGTCCCCTCCGCGTCGACCACCACGATCTCGGCCACTCCCTCGGCCAGGGACAGGGCCGTCTCCAACGATTCGGTGAGCCGGCGACGGATGTCGTCGCGCCGCACCAGGCGGTCGACCACCACTTCGATGGTGTGCTGCTCGTAGCGGGCCAGGTCCAGGTCGCCACGGTCTGCGAGCTCCACCGTCGTCCCGTCCACGCGGGCTCGGGCGAACCCCTGCTTGGCCAGGTCGTCGAGCAGGCCCCCGTACTCTCCCTTGCGGCCGCGGACGACCGGCGCCAGCACCAGGAAGCGGGTCCCTTCCTCCATGCCCAGGATGCGGTCGACGATCTGCTGGGGGCTCTGGCGGGCCACCGGGCGCCCGCAGGTCGGGCAGTGGGGCTTGCCGATCCGGGCGTAGAGCAGCCGCAGGTAGTCGTAGACCTCGGTCACCGTCCCCACCGTGGAGCGCGGATTGCGGGACGCCGACTTCTGGTCGATGGAGATGGCCGGCGAGAGGCCCTCGATGAAGTCGACGTCGGGCTTGTCCATCTGGCCGAGGAATTGGCGGGCGTAGGCGGACAGCGACTCCACGTAGCGGCGTTGGCCCTCGGCGTAGATGGTGTCGAAGGCCAGCGAGGATTTGCCCGAGCCGGAGAGCCCGGTGAAGACGATCAGGCGATCACGCGGGAGGTCGAGCGAGACGTCCTGGAGGTTGTGCTCACGCGCGCCCCGCACAACCAGTCGATCAGCCATGGCGGTGAGGTTACCGGTGCCCGGGACCCGGTCCGGCGGTCACAGGGGGACGGTGGCCACGACGTCGGCCGTGGATCCCGTGAGGACGGCGGAACCGTCCACCGGATCGCGGACCAGCAGGGACCGCAGCTCGGAGATCTCGTCCCGGATGAGGGCGGCTTCCTCGAAACGGAGCTCCTCGGCGGCCTTGGCCATCTCGGCGTCGAGCCGGTGGATGAGGCTCGACAGCTCGTCGGCATCGGGACCGAGGGCGTGGGCCATCTCGGCGGCCGCCGCCCGGGGGTCGACCCCCCCGCGCCGACCCTTCCGGCCCCGTGCCGATTCCGGCCTGGCTCTCGTGCCCGAGGCGGTCCCGGCCGAACCGAGGGAGTCGCCCCGGACCCGCTCGAGAATGTCGGTGACCGACTTCGTGATGGTCTGGGGGTCGATCCCGTGGGCCTCGTTGTAGGTGATCTGGCGGGCCCGCCGGCGTTGGGTCTCTCCGATGGCGTTGGTCATGGAGTCGGTGACGGTGTCGGCGTACATGACGACCCGGCCGCTGACGTTGCGGGCCGCCCTCCCCATGGTCTGGATCAGCGACGAGGTCGACCGGAGGAACCCTTCCTTGTCGGCATCCAGGATGGCCACCAGGGCCACTTCGGGGAGGTCCAGCCCCTCCCGGAGGAGATTGATCCCCACCAGGACGTCGAACACCCCCAGTCTGAGCTCGCGCAGCAGCTCGATGCGGGCCATGGTGTCCACGTCGGAGTGAAGGTACTGGACCCGCACGCCCTGCTCCGCGAGGTACTCGGTCAGGTCCTCGGCCATCTTCTTCGTCAGGGTGGTGACCAGCACCCGGTGGCCGGCGGCCACGGTGGCGTCGATCCGCTCCTGCAGGTCGTCGATCTGACCGGTGGTCGGGCGGATGTCCACCTCGGGATCGACCAGTCCGGTGGGCCGGATCACCTGCTCGACGATGTTGGCGCTGTGCTCCAGCTCCCAGGGGCCCGGGGTCGCCGAGAGCAGGATGACCTGGCCGGTCCGCTCGATGAACTCCTCGAACCGCAGCGGCCGGTTGTCCATGGCCGATGGCAACCGGAACCCGTGGTCGACCAGGGTCTCCTTGCGTGACCGGTCACCGGCGTACTGGCCCCGGAGCTGGGGCACGGCCACGTGGCTCTCGTCCAACACCACCAGGAAGTCCTTGGGGAAGAAGTCGAGCAGGGTGAAGGGCGCCTCACCGGGAGCCCGCCCGTCGAGGTGCCGGCTGTAGTTCTCCACTCCCCCGCACACGCCGGTCTCGGCCAGCATCTCGAGGTCGTACTCGGTGCGCATCCGGAGCCGCTGGGCCTCCAGGAGCTTGCCCGCCCCCTCCAGCTCGGCCAGACGGCTGCGGAGCTCGGCCTCGATGCCGATGACGGCCTTCCGCATCCGTTCGTCCCCGGTGCCGTAGTGGGTGTTGGCGAAGACCACCAGCTCCTCGAGATCGTCGCCGATCTCCCCGGTCATCACGTCGAAGGGCCGGATCCGCTCCACGGTGTCCCCGAAGAACTCGATACGGACCGCCCGGCTTTCGTAGGCCGGGTGTATCTCGACGGTGTCGCCCCGCACCCGGAACTGCCCCCGCAGCAGGGTGGTGTCGTTGCGGGAGTACTGGAGATCGACCAGGCGTCGGAGGAGGTAGCGCTGGTCGTGGACGTCACCCGGGCGGAGGGCCACGATCCGATCGCGGTACTCGTCCGGTGAGCCCAGCCCGTAGATGCACGACACCGACGCCACCACGATGGTGTCGGGCCGAAGCAGCAGGGAGGAGGTCGATGCATGGCGCAACCGGTCGATCTCGTCGTTGATCGACGAGTCCTTCTCGATGTAGGTGTCCGAGGACGGCACGTACGCCTCGGGCTGGTAGTAGTCGTAGTAGGACACGAAGTACTCGACCCGGTTGCGGGGGAAGAGCTCCTTCAACTCGGCGGCCAGCTGGGCGGCCAACGACTTGTTGGGCTCGATGATCAGGGTCGGACGCTGCACCGCCTCGATGGTCCAGGCGATGGTGGCCGTCTTGCCCGAGCCGGTGATGCCCAGCAGGGTCTGGTAGCGGTCGCCACGCCCGAGTCCCTCGACCAGGCCGGCGATGGCCTGGGGCTGATCCCCCGCCGGGCGGAAGGGCGAGACGACCTCGAATCTGGGCACGCCTGCGATGGTACCGGTCGGGTGTGACACCGCAGCCGAGGGGGGGACAGGGGAAGGCTCAGTCCGCCGGCTGTGCGTCTCCAACCGGGGGGTCAGCGCGTCGACGCAGTTCGACCAGAAGCGCCCAGACCCGGTCCACTTCGCCCTTCAGATGCTGCTCGTCACCCGAGTTGTCGACCACCAGATCGGCGCCGGCCAGGCGGGCCTCCCGATCGGGCTGCGACCCGATGCGGGCACGGGCGTCCGCCTCGGCCATGCCCCGGAGCTCGACGAGGCGGTGCAGGGCCAGGTCGGTCGGGGTGTCGACCACCACCACGGCGGCCAGTCCGAGCAACTCGCGGTGGATGTCCCTCAGGAGGGGGATGTCCATGACCACGATGTCGTCGGTCCCGGCGTATCGATCCTTGCGGTCGATCATCTCCACGCCGATGGCCGGGTGGGTGATGGCGTTGAGGTCGGCCAGTGCGTCGGGGTGGCCGAAGACGAGCGCGGCCAGGCGCGGCCGGTCGATGCACCCGTCCTCGTCGACGATGCCGGGGCCGAACCGGTCGATCAGGGGTCGGTAGGCGGGGCCGCCCGGGGCGACCACCTCGCGGGCGACCTCATCGGCGTCCACCAGCACCGCGCCGTGGCCGACCAGGAGCCCGGCGACTGTGGACTTGCCTGCGCCGATCCCCCCGGTGAGCCCGATGGCGAGCAAGGCGGCCGGCCGGTCAGACGGGCCGACGCGGCCGGGACGCAGTGGCGAAGAGGACCATCGTGGTGGGGTCGAGGTCATCGGTGACGAAGAAGTCATCCGCGGTGATGCCGGTGAGGCCACCCGAGTCGCCTCGGGCGATGACCTTGTAGGCGAGCGGGAGGATGCGGGTGTAGATCCCGATGTACCACGACAGCGGAATCCGGTGGCGGATGTCGAGGACGTCCAGCTTGAGCACCTTGTTCGCCTTCACCCGACGGGCGGTGAAATCGGCCTTCACGTGCGGCACCGCGTCGAGTCCCTGGACGGTGACGTCGTGGAAGGAGCGCTCGAGCAACCGCTGCAGCTCGGCGGGCTCGAAGAGGTGGATGTGGAACGGGTTCTCGAAGTCGGCGGGCGCATTGGGGGTGAGGAAGAAGGCGGTGCCCTCGTCCGACAGCACCCGGGCCAGCTCGCGCACGTGCCCCTCGGGCTCTTCGAAGTGCTCGATCAGGTGCGACGAGCACGCCCAGTCGAAGCTGGCCTCGGCGAACCCCAGCGCCAGCGCGTTCATCCGGGCCACCTGGAGGCCGGACCGTCCCCACCGCTGGCGGGCCGCCCCGACGGCGTCGGCGCTGTAGTCGGCCCCGACGACCACACGGTCATCGGCCAGGAACCGGGCCGACTCGAACCCCTGGCCACAGCCGACATCGAGCATCGTCCCCTTGCCCAGTCGCTCGATGACCGTCCGGTAGCCGGCGGCGTGGAGCGCCAGCAGTGAGTCGGGGGTGACCCCCTCCAGGGGGCGCTCCCCGGTGAGGCGCTTGCCGGGCGCCTGGTGCCCACCGACGATCGCTGCCACCGTGGAACCCGGCCCGGACCTGTTCTCGCTCATCTGGCTCCCTGTGTCTGGCGTCGTGCCGTTGCCTGCCCGGTCGAAGTGCTGACACCCCGACTCGTCGGTTGTTTACACTACCGATCACTCGTGTCGGATCCCCAACCTTCCGCTGTCGCGCCCTCGGGCCGGGCCCAGGGCCCGGTCCGGACGGCCTATGCCCGGCTGCGGTCACCCAGCCGGCTGCGGGCCACGGTCGACTACCTGGCCATCGCCGTGTTGGCCTTCGTCCCGATGTTGGCCTCCCGCCCGGGGACCGTGACTGACGACACCAAGACCTACCTCTACCTCGATCCGGGTCGCTACGTGCGCCAGGCAGCGTCACTGTGGGACCCCGACGTGGGATTGGGCACGGTCACCCACCAGAACATCGGGTATCTGCTGCCGATGGGGCCCTTCTACTGGGTGATGGCCGAGCTGCACGTGCCCCTGTGGGTCGCCCAGCGCCTGTGGATGGGGACCCTCCTGTTCGCCGCCGGTGCCGGTGCCCTCTACCTGTGCCGCGTCATCGGGCTCTCGGGTCCCGGCCGCTACGTCACCGCCTTCGGGTTCATGTTCACGCCCTATGTACTGCAGTACACCGGGCGGATCTCGGTCATCCTGTTGCCGTGGGCCGGACTTCCCTGGATGATCGCCTTCGTCATCCTGGCCCTGCGGCGAGGGGGCTGGAGGTACCCGGCCCTCTTCGCCCTGGTGGTCGCCCTAGTCAGCGGCATCAATGCCAGCTCGATCCTCTACGTGGGCATCGCCCCTGCCCTGTGGCTCCCCTACGCCGTGCTGGTGGCCAAGGAGTCGACCTGGCGCCAGGCGTGGGGCGTGGCGTGGAAGGTGGCCGGACTCACGGTCCTGGCGTCCCTGTGGTGGGCTGTCGGGCTGCAGGTGGAGGCTGCCTACGGGGTAAACGTCCTCAAGTACACCGAGACGGTGCCGGCTACCAGCGGGGCCTCCCTGGCCTCGGAGATCATCCGGGGGCTCGGCTACTGGTACTTCTACGGGTCCGACCGGGTGGGGGCCTGGACCCAGGCGTCGGTCGCCTACACCCAGGATCTCTGGCTCATGGGCCTGAGCTTCCTCGTCCCCGCACTCGCCTTCGCCGCCGCCTTCTTCTCCCGCTGGCGATACCGCTCCTACTTCGTGCTCATCACCGTGGTGGGCATGGTGCTGGCCGTGGGCCCGAACCCCTACAGCGACCCCTCGACCGTCGGATCGGTGCTGAAGGCGATCATGGTGGACACCACGGCCGGCCTGGCCATGCGGTCGACCGACCGGGCCTCGCCGGTCATCATCCTCAGCCTGGCCATGTTCCTCGGCGCCGGGGTCAGCGCCCTCACGTTCCGGGTCCGCCGGACGGGCCTGGTCATCGGTGCCTTCGCCGTGGCTGCCATCGCGGCGGCCTCCGCCCCGCTGTGGACAGGGGCGGTCATTGCCAACGGATTCACCCAGCCGGCCGTGCCGCCGACCTACGTGCGCCAGGCGGCTGCGGCGCTGAACGGCACCCATCCGGGGACGCGGGTCTATGCGCTCCCCGGCAACGACTTCGCCGCCTACCGGTGGGGGGACACCATCGACACGGTCTATCCCGGCCTGATGACCAGGCCCTTCGTGACCCACGAGCAGCAGATCATGGGCTCGCTGGCGACTGCCGACATCCTGCAGGCGGTCGACACCCCGCTCCAGGACGGCACCATGAACTGGAATGCGCTCGGGCCGATGTCCTCCCTCCTGGACGCGGGCGATGTGCTGGCCCAGTACGACCAGGCCTACGAGCGTTACGACACGCCGCTCCCCCAGCTGCTGGCGGCCGACCTCGCCGTCACGCCGCCCGGTCTGTCCGACCCGGTCTCCTACGGCACCCCCCGACCCAACGTCTCCCTCATCCCCCACTTCGACGAGGCCACCCTGGCCCTGCCGCCCAACTCCGGTTGGACCGCCCCCCTGGTCTCCTACACGGTCAGCAACCCGCGACCGATCGTCCGGGCGGAGACGACCAAGGTGCCGCTCGTCGTGGACGGGGACGCTTCGGGCATCGTGAACGCCTCCTCGGTGGGGCTCCTGGCGAACAACCCCACCATCCTCTACGCCGGCACCCTCGACACCGACCCGGTCCTGCGGAAGCAGACACTGGCAACCCCGGCGGACCTGGTGGTGACCGACACCAACCGCAAGCAGGGCTTCCGCTGGAACTCGCTGAACGAGAACACTGGCTACACCGAGACCGCCACCCAGTCGCCGGACACCTCGGACCCGAGCGACGCTCCCCTCAACCTGTTCCCCAAGGCGCCGGCCGATGCGCAGACCACCTCGGTGCTGGCCGGGGTTTCGTCGGTGACCGCCTCCTCCTACGGGTCCTCGATCACCTACCTGCCCGAGGACCGCCCCTCGGCCGCCCTCGACGCCAACATACAGACCGCCTGGCTGACCGATTCCTTCACGCAGCAGCTCGGGCAGTGGTGGCAGGTGGTGCTACTCGAGCCCCGCACCGAGAGCTCCGTGACCCTGGTCCAACCGCAGACCGGGGATCCCGACCGCTCGATCACCTCGGTGACCCTGACTTTCGACGGGAAGCATCCCGTGACCGTTCCGCTGGGACCCGCCTCGCGCACGCCGACCGGACAGGTGGTGAACTTCCCGACCCGCACCTTCACCACGATGCGCATCACGGTGAGCGGGGTGGCCGTCGCCGATCCGAGCGTCCCGGTGGGCTCGCGCAGCTCGGTGGGCTTAGCCGAGGTGGAGATCCCGGGCATCTCGGTCGACGAGACCATCGCCATGCCCGAGGATCTGCTCCGGGCGGCGGGGCCGTCGTCCCTGTTCGACCGGCTCAGCCTGGTCATGACCCGACTGCGGAGCTCGGGGACCCCACCGCGCTCCGATGTGGAGACGTCGCTGGCCCGGACCTTCTGGCTCCCCACCCAGCGGACCTTCTCCTTGACCGGATCCGCCCGCATCTCGTCGCTCATCCCCGACGACGAGATCGACCGACTGGTAGGGCGGCCCGGGTCCAACCACACGGGCATCGTGGCCTATTCCGAGGGCCGGCTGCCCGGGGACCTCCGGGCCGGGGCGATCGCCACCCTCGACAACGATCCCACCACCGTGTGGGAGCCGGGGTTCGGGGTGGGCCACCAGGCCGGGGAGTGGCTGCACTACAACCTGCCCCGGCCCGTCACCTTCGACCGCCTGGACCTCAAGGTGGTCGCCGACGGTCAGCACTCCGTGCCCACAGAACTGACCGTCTCGGCCGACAGCGGCAGTGCCACCGTCCCCCTTCCTCCCCTCGCCGACAGCCGCACGCCGGGCTCGGTGGTCGACGTGCCGGTCACGTTCGCCCCACTCCACGGCCAGAGCATCCAGATCACCTTCGACACGGTGCGGATCGAGAACTCGCCCAACTACTACTCGAAGACGCCGATCGCCATGCCCATCGGCATCGCCGAGGTCGGGATCGCCGGGTTGCAGGCCGCCCCGCTGCCGGCCGACATCCCGAGCTCGTGCCGTGGTGACCTGGTGACGATGGACGGCGCACCGCTCTGGATCTCCATCTCCGGATCCACCGCCGCGGCCCTCGACCGCCAGGCACTGACCGTCTCGCCATGCGGCCCGGATGCCAACGGGGTGACCCTCGGGCCCGGCCTGCACACGTTGCGGTCGACCATGGGCCAGACCGCCGGATTCGACCTCGACCAGTTGGCCTTCGACTCGGCGCCAGCGGGCGGCCCGATGCCCTTGGCATCCCCCACCCAACTAGCGGCGCCCGTGGTGGCCCCGGCGCCCTCCGTCCGCGTGGTCGCGGCGACGGCCACCACCGTCCACCTCACGGTCACCGGGCTCGGCTCGGGTGCCGGGTCAGGCCCGGCCGATCTGATCCTCGGCGAGAGCATCAATGCCGGGTGGACAGCCACGGTGGTCGGTGGCGGAAGGCTGGGCCCTCCGGTACTGATCGACGGGTTCGCCAACGGCTGGCGGATGGATCCGTCTGACCTGGGTAGCGCCGTCCATGGCGGCACTGTCTCGGTGGTCCTGCAGTGGCAGCCGCAGAAGCAGGTCAACATCGCCCTGATCATCTCCGCCGTGGCCATCATCGGCTGCCTGGTCCTCGCCATCCTCCCGGTCCGCAGGCGCTCGAGGCGGAGGAAGAGGCAGCACAGCCGGACCACAGAGCCACTCGACGGCGAGGTCGGGGGGACAGCGCTCGGTGGGGCCGGGCTGGCGTCCAGAGGTGCGGCGTCCGACGAGCCCGCTTCCCCGTCCTACCCGGTGGTAACCGACGCCCCGTCCCTTGCCCCGCCCTTCCGCCCTGAGGGGCCCCGGGCACCGGTGTGGGTGGCCCTGCTCGCCGGCGTGCTCACCGGCGCCGTCGCCGGAGCCATCGCCGCCCCCATGGCCGGTGCCGCGGTGGGGTTGGCCACGGGGGTGGTTCTCCTCGTGCCGCGACTCCGGGTCGTACTGGGCCTCGTCGCCGTGGCCTGCGTCGTGGCCGCGGGCGGGTACACCGTGCTGCACCAGAGCTACCACCACATCCCCCCCGACGGTGCGTGGCCGCTCTCGTTCGGCAAGGCCAGCGAGTGGGCATGGGGCGCAGTGGTGTTCCTCGGAGCCGACGGCGTCGTCGACGTGATCCTGCGGCGTCGCCCGCGGCGAGGACGAACCGGGCGGGTGACGACCGAGGCCGGTTGACGGCCCGCCCTAGGCGCGAGCCAGTGCCTCGGCCCCGAGTGCGGCGAGCGCTCCCCGCGCAGTGGCATCCCAGCTGAGCTGTGACGCGTGCTCGAGAGCGGCCACGCCGAGCCGTTTGCGGAGCACCTGGTCGCGCAGGACCGTGTCCAAGGCGCCGACCAACTCTTCGGATCCGTCGACCAGGAGTCCCGACCGGCCGTCATCCACCGCGTCGACGTGCCCACCGATCCTCGTGACGACGGCCGGCGTTCCGCACGCACCGGCCTCGGTGATCGTCATACCCCAGCCCTCCCGCAGCGAGGTCGAGGCCACCACCCAGGCACGCCGGTAGAGGTCGATCAGTCCCTCTTCCGACACGTAGCCCGGCAGCGACAGCCACGATTGGGCGTCGTGGCGCCGGATGAGGGCCTCGAGCGCAGGGCGCTCGTACCCTTCGCCGGCGATCACGGCGCGGAGTTCGGGGTGCGCCGGCTTGAGCCGGACCAGCGCCTCGATCAACAAGTGGAATCTCTTTACGGGGACCAGACGTCCAACTGCGACCACCAGCGGGAGGTTCGATCGCTCGCCGAGCGGTGAGAAGGACGGTTCCACACCCGGCGGGACGACGGCGATGCGCTCCGGCGGAATTCGCAGGCGCTCGACGATCTCCGCCTTGGAGGAGCTCGACAGTGTCACGATCCGGCTGCGCCGATAGGCCGGCGGCGCCAGTCGGTGCTCCACCCCGTGCCCGAACTCGGCCATTCCAGTGGGCAGCACCATCTTCCACATCTCCGCGTGCACGTGGTGAAGGAAGACGATCTGCGGAGCGCGGGACCACAGCGGCGAGAAGAAGGGCATCCCGTTCCAGATCTCCACCAGGCCATCGCCCCCGCCGATCCTGCCGAGCGCACCGGACAGGATCGTCCGCGGAAACACCGAGTAGCGCCCGGCCCGCCGGATGACCCGATAGCCGTCACGTCGGACGACGGTTCGCATGTCGGGCACCGAAGACGTGGTCAACGACACATCCAGACCCGCCTGCGACCAGGCAGTCATCACCCGGTGGGCGTGGAGCTCGGAACCCCCGGCCTCGGGGTCGTCGAAGTCGCGCCAGGCGATGACGTCGATCCGTTTCAGGCCGGCATATTCGGCGATCCCTCGGACGGACATCCCACGGAATCGCCGAAGACCGGGCTGCTCGAACTGTGGCGTCGGGTCGACTCCGACCGGGGCGCCCGCCCCGACGGGTGTCCCCGGGCCGTCGCCTTCACCGACCGGGGCGCCGTCCGGATCGGGCACGGGCACCAGATAGGGGAACACGGGCCCTTGACCGGCGTCCGTGCCGTATTTGCTGGCAGCGCCCGACTGCTCGATTCGTTGCCTCAACCTTGGGATCCCCCTGACTCCGGCCTGTCGCCGATGGCTGGGCAGTGTACTAGGAGGCGGGCGCCTGCCTCCGCAGACGGAGACGGCCGACCCAGTGCCGGCCGCGGTGCCGATAGTGGATGGACGCGAAGGCGATCCCCATGGCCACTGCCAATGCCGCCTGGACGACCAGGTCGGCGCGCGCCGTGGCCACGATCTGCCCGTGGGCGGCGCTGATCAGACTCAGGGCCAGTCCGGAGCCGCCGACCAGGAGCAGGACGATCCAACGGGACCCGGTTCCGAAGAGGTAGTTGGTCACCAGCACGGAGAACGAGAGAAAGATCATGGCGCCGACCAGTGTGGCGAACGCCGGCGCCCCCGCGCTCAGTTTGGCCGAGAAGACCACCGTGAGGAACCAGTGTGGGATGAACTCGGCGATGGCCAGCAGGACAATGGCCGGCACGGCCAGGAAGATCAGGGTGACGCCGAGCTGGCGGATGGCGTGGCCGCCCTCGTTCCACCGGATGGTCGCCTCGGGCAGCAGGTAGGCACCGAGGGCGATGGCACCGAACACCAGGGCCTTCGATGCGACGGAGATCGCGGCATACGGCCCCACGTTGGCGTGGTCGAGTCGGCCGAGGAGGATGACGTCCACATTCTGCAACAGGCCGAGGAGGGCAAGTCCGACGAACGCCGCCGAGACGTCCGCCAGGAGCTTCCGGCGGGCCAGGACCCCTGCGGCCAGGAGGTCGGGGGACGCTACCTTGACCGGCACCGTGGCGGGGTCGGCCCATACCCTCGAGGCCAGCCAGTGGGCATGGGCCGTGGCCACCACCTCGCCGATGAAGACGCCGAACGCATAGCCGGCGACGCCCAGTCCTGCGGCCACCAGCCCGACGACGAACAGGGTGCGGATCGCACCCTCCATCAGCAGGTTGCCGGCCAGCGGCCGGTAGGCGCGGTGTGCCTGGAGGAGGCCCCTGTCCACGCTGAGGAGGATCCAAATGCCTGCCGCCACCAAGATGAGCACCACGCCCTGGCTGTTGGGCAGCGACAGCTGATGGGCGATCCAATCCCGGAGCACGATCACCACCACCACCTCCAGGGCGAGGGCGACCAGGGCGATACGGTGCACCCTGGCCACCCACTGCCGGATCAGGTGGGCCTGGCCGGAGGTCTGCAGGGCGGTGACCCGGCGGACCACGCCGACCAGGACGGCGGAGCCGGGCATGGAGAGGATGAAGAAGAGCCCGAGCAGCTGGGCGATGTCGCCGTAGGCCTGGGGGGTGACCAGACGGGCCACCACCACCACCACCAGGGCCCCGGCTGCGTTCACGACCATACCGGCGATGGCTACCGGGCCGGCCTGACTCAGGCCGGCCCGGACCGAATCTCCCTTCCGCTCGAAGGCGGGGGCCGTTACCTCCCCGGGCAGGGTGATCATGGGGCCGCCGGCAACGGCGATACCAACGGCCGGGGCCATGGAGGTCGCCTCGTGGACGGGTTCGACGACAGTGTCGATCTCCTCGAGGATCACGTCCAGCGCAGGCGTCTCGGCGCTCTCCATCGGTACCTGCTCGGCGCCCTGCCCTCCCGAATCTCCTTCCGGCGCTTTCGGTGCGGTGTTCGGCTCGGTCACACCCGCACCTCCTCGCGGGGCGGTGCCGCCGGGTCGCCACTGTCCGCCGAGGCGCCCCCGTCTCCCGGGTGATCGGGACGGAAGAGCACCCCCGGCCGGGGCCGCCCCGCGATCGAAGCCCAGATGGCATCGAGCGTGACCGAAGCCAGCACCACCATGGCGACCTCGGCCTCGGCCCGGAACCGGTAGTTCCCGTAGGTGGCGAAGGCAGCCAAGGTGACGACGACGAACATGGCCACCAGGGGATAGATGGGTCGGCGCCGGCGGCGGAGGATCACTGCTCCGACCACTGCCGATGTCATCAAGGGGTAGTACCAGATCAGCCAGGCATCCGACACCGGAGTGGGCCAGCCTTCTATGAAGTCGTGTTCCGCCTGGCGGAGCGGGGCGTAGACGTTCCACTCGATCCCCACCCGAAGGGCTGCCACCTCCAGCGCCCGAGCCTTGTGCGACTCGATGTACCGCTTGGCCTTGGCGCTCCAGTAGACCCCCTGATCCGACTCGTCCTCAGTGGGCGTGAAGTGGACGCCCAACAAGCAGTCGAAGCACCACGACGCAGTGAGCGGCCCGCTGTAGGTGGATGAGTTGTTAGCGGCAGCCAGCGTGATCGGCAGCTGGTCCGACAGGTACACGGGGTGGTGGAACACGGCGAGGTTGCGGGCGACCCAGGGGGCCATCGTCCCCACCGACACCAGGAGGACCACACCACACAGCGCGAGTTTCCGGCGCCAGGCCATGCCCCGCTGCCAGAGGACGGTGGGCAGGGCGACCAGGGGGATCAGGAGCACCAGCTCGGCCCGGGTGAGGGCGCACAATCCGGCCAACAGGCCGAGGAGGACCACCCGCCATGTGGTGCACTCCCGGAAGCATCGCACTGCCGCCAGGATGGTGATGACGGTGAGGAGCATCACCATCGCCTCGGACATGACCTCGCCGTCGTAGACCCAGAAGCCCGGATACAGGGCGGCGATCACCGCCGCGATCACACCGGCCCGATCACCCGCCAGGTCTCTCGCCACCATTCCGGTGAGGACGATGGTGGCCGTACCGATCAGGCAGACCAGGACCAACTGGGCAGTCTCGGTCCGGAGCCCGAGCAGGTCCCCCAAGGTCAGGACCAGGGTGAACAGCGGAGGGTGCTGAGCCGACTGCACCAGCGCGGCCGGATGATGCCGCTCGTGGAAGACCACCGGATTGACGAACCAGTGGCCCTCGAGATTCAACTTTGCCTGACCGTGGTAGTAGGCCGCATCGCCCTGCAACGGGGCACCGGCCTTGACCACGAGGGCGAAGATCAGGCGCAGACCCAGTCCGGCCAAGGCCGTGAGGGCCATGCACCATCGGAAGGAGGCAGCCCCCGGGGCCGATGCCGTTGCCCGCTCCCCCACCTCGGACACTATCCGGCGACGTTCCCGGCTCAGGCGACGCGGTGAGGGAGCATCGGGGCATCGCGACCGGTACGCCCGGCGTCCCCGCCGCTTCGGCCGTTGCCCGTCTCGTGGTACTCCTCTTCCACGTTGACCGTCCAGATGTCGTGGTCGGCACCGTGGATGTTCTCGACCGTCAGCATTGCCGTGTACATCGAGTGGTCCTGGTTGTTGTACTTGTGCATGCCGTTGCGGCCCACCGGATGGACGTTGGGGGCGTTCTCCTCGAACCAGCGGCGGATCACGTCGACGTTGTTGCGGTAGACGTCGTCGTAGACCGGATACGCCTTCGGCATCCGGACGACATAGCCGGCTTCAACGTCCGACGTCTCGGCCAGGCCGATCGCAGCGAGCTCCTTCGTCCCCAAGGCCACCAGCTCTTCGTCGGAAGAGTTCCAGAGCTCGTCGCCCTCGAACACGAAGTACTCCATACCCAGGCAGGTACGGCCGTCTTTCACCAGGTAGGGCGACCATGAACCGAAGTTCTGGATGCGGCCCACCTTCACATCGGGAGAGTGGATGTAGATCCAGTTGTCCGGGAAGCCCCGCTCCTCGGGCACGACCAGGGCGATCGTCAGGAAGTCGCGGTAGTGCAGGTCGTCGGCTGCACGCAGTACCTCGGCGGGCGCTGGAGGATCGACGATCCGGGCCAGCGCGGTGAAGGGCATCGATGAGATCACATGCGAGGCGGTTATCCGCTCCTCGGAGCCGTTGGTGGCCACCGTCACGGCTACCGCTGCCCCGTCCTCGAGATGCACTGCCGTGGCCGAGGTCTCCATCCTGACCGTGCCGCCCAGCTCGGTGACCCTGTCGGCACACCGTTCCCACATCATCCCCGGTCCGTACTTGGGATACTGGAACTCCTCGATCAGGCTGGTCACCTGCTTCGACTTGTCGCGGCGCTTGCCGGCGAGCGAGGAACGGATCGGTTCCCACACTGCGTTCCACAAGGACATCCCCTTGATCCGCTGGGCACCCCAGTCGGCCGAGAGCTCCGAGGCGGGCACGCCCCACACCTTCTCGTTGTAGGTCTTGAAGAAGTGGCGGTACAGCCGCCATCCGTAGTTGGTGACGATGTAGCCCTCGAGCGTGGTCAGGTCCCTGGGTGGGCGCACCCGGACCCACAGGAAGGACAGGCCGCAGCGGAACGCCTCGACGACGCCGAGGTTGGAGAGGGCGTTCCCCAACTTGATGGGATAGTCGTAGTACTTCCCGCCGTAGAAGATCCGGCTCATGCGTGGGCGCAGGAGGAAGTCCTCGGGAGGGAGGATCTCGTGCCAGAACTCCTCCACCGGCCTGACCTTGGTGAAGAACCGATGTCCTCCGATGTCGAAGCGCCAACCGTCGCGCTCCACGGTTCGGCTGATGCCGCCCACCACGCTGTCCTGCTCCACCATGACGACCGGGTCGCAGGCCTCCGCCAGTCGGTACGCCGCGGTGAGCCCTGCGGGACCTCCGCCGATGACGACCACCGGGGCGTCGCCCACACCCCCAGGCGACCCCGAGCGCGCCCCGGAGGCCGCAGCGATGCCGTCGGCGCCTGCTTCGTCGGGGCTGGCCACTCGGTCCTTGGTTGATGCCACTCGGTGTGATCCGTTCTCTCTGGTCTGCGGGGGCCCAGGGGACACGCTCGGGGCTCGTGCCCGGTGCGCTGTGGCCCAGTCGATCGTGGTTCCGACGCTGCTGTCGTGCTGTGCTGCTGTAGTGCTGTGCTGCTCTGATCGGTGCTGCTCTGATCGGTGCTGCTCTGGTTGGCCACTACTTCCGGCAGGTCACGCCCATCCGCGCACTCCCCGCCCCGATCTCCCTCCTCCCTGTCATCGCATCGGCGACCTGGGCGCTCGTACCGGCCGGTCCGACCGATCACGAGTGCGGGAGAGGCTTCCCGACCCTGCGTCCCGACGGGGGCGACCGGGCCGGGGCACCCGCCTCCCACGGGTCCGTGACGGCGGGCCACCCGATGAGGACGCCTCCGGTGATGCACTGCGCTGGTGAAGGATAGTTGCTCGTCCGGCCGACCGGGGGAAGGCTCGCCCGTTGCACCTACGGCACCACCACACCACTGAAGGCCAGGAACGCGTAGCCGACCATCGTCGTCCCGGCGGCCACCAGGACGGTCAATTCGACCCACCGCCGCGTGGTGAGGGTCGATGCGGCCACGACCAGGGGAAAGGCCCCCAGGGCATACCGCTCGAACGAATCGAGGTTCGATGTGGTGAGCGACACCGCCAGCACGGCGGCGGCAAACGCTGCATAGGACAGGGGGAGCCTGCGGAAGGCCAGCACCAGGAGCACCACGCACAGGACCACCCAGGGGATGTGCAGGGCACTGCCCAGATGGTGACCGTGGGCCACGGACACCGCGTTGTGCCACATGGCGGCGAGCGGAGAGGTGATCGGGCCCCTGTGTCCACCCTGCTGCTGTACCCGGAACGGCAGCCAAATGTCACCGAATTGCGCATCGACCCAGGCCAGGTAGGCGCCCATCCCGGCCAACGGCGCCACGAGGGCCGCGCCACGGGCTACCCATCCCCCGGTGGTGGACGCGGTCCGCCTGCTCTGGAACACCTCTACCAGCACCGGCACCACCAACAGCACCCCGATCGGGCGGACGGCGCCCGCAACGAGTCCGGCAGCAGCTGCCCACCACCAGCGACGGGTCCGGGCCGCCAGCATGGTCACCACCGAACAGAGCAGCAACGACGCGTCGGCATACCCCAGGACCAACGAGTACGCCGAAGGAGCCAGCGCCAGGAGCCACACCGATCGGCGGGCCAGCGCCAGGTCGCCCTGTTCCCGGCGGACCAGGACCAACAGTGCGGCCATGGCGGCGAGGGCGCACAGATTGGAGATCAGCACCAGGGCCGGTCCGACACCGAGTCCCGGGAACCACCCGAGGACACGGGCTGCCATGGGGTACGCAGGGAAGAAGCGCACGGACTGCAGGCCTGAGGCCGTGTAGCCGTGGCCGGCGATCGACTCGTACCAGCCACCGTCCCACGCCAGCAGGCCCTGGTGCAGCCGAAGGTCGGCCCGTTCGGAGCGCGCCACGACGTGGGGGTAGGTCCAGTGGGCAAGGACCAGGCTGAATGCCACCAGGACGCGGGCCACGATCCAGGCCGGCAGCACGGCGAGGACGGCCCGGCCAAAGGTGCGGGCCATGGCTCCCGTGCCGGTGCACGCCGGTGTCGCCGGACCGCTGCTCTCCGCCCCGGCGGTCGGG
Source organism: Acidimicrobiaceae bacterium (assembly GCA_003138855.1). GTDB lineage: Bacteria > Actinomycetota > Acidimicrobiia > Acidimicrobiales > RAAP-2 > Bog-756. The sequence continues at coordinate 37,333 of PLHF01000045.1, forward strand.
CCCGGTGACTCCATCGGACACCCCGGTGGGCCCGCCTCGACAACGCGTCGTTCGCTGCCGGTCACACCGTCAGGGTTTGGTCGGTGTGAATTCCACCATCCACATCGGTTGATAGAACTCGTTCGTGTTGCCGACGACCAGCTCCTTCACGCGATAGCCGCCATTCATCTGCAGCGTCTGGACCATTGCCTCGCACCTGTACCCGTAGGACTGATAACCGCCCGCCCACACCATGAAGATCTGCCTGCCTGCCGCGGAGGCCCGGGACACCAGTTCCTCGGCGAAGGCCGGTGCCGAAGCGGCCCGGACCGCGGCGGCATAGTCGACCCAGTTGATCAGCTTCGGGCCGGTGCCCCGCGGGAACGTCACCTGCTGGTAGCGGCCGGCGGGCAGCAGGCGGTCGACGGCGGGGCCCAACTGGTCGGGGCAGTAGGCCACGATGTCTCCGGGATTCGCGTGGTCGGCGATGGCGACCGCCACCTGGCCGGCCTGGGTTCGATTGGTCGTGATGTTGGGAACCGAACTGGCCAATCCGGCAATCACCGCTAACGCCAGGATGCCCGTCCGCACCTGCCGGTCCCGGAACACCGTCAGGCCGATGGACACCAGCAGGATGAGCGGGATGAACACCACCGACGCATATCGGGCATCGAATGCGCTGTTGGTGATCAGGCCGCCGATGATCGCCGCAGCCAGGGTCCCGGCCACTGCGATGGCCACCGGGCGACCGAGTGGACGGGTGCGGATGTCGAGCTCGATGTGTCTCCGATCCGTGGCCAGTCCGAACAACCCCAGGCCGGCCAGAGCGAAGAAGATCAGGGCCAGCGCCCGGCCCTGGCTGGTGCTGCCACCGGCGAAGGATGCCACCGCGCTGACCATGGCAGCGAAGTTGGCCGGCGTTGCCCACGGCGTCCCGGTGTGCAGGGACTGGAACACGAAGATCGGCACCCATGGCAGGAAGGTCAGGCACCCCACCACTCCGGCCAGCAGTGCCGCACGCGCCCCCTGCCCCCACTCCGGACGGCCCCGCCACGCCTGCCAGGCCAGCCAGAGGGCGACCGTCCCGATGAGGTAGATGGACCAGTAGTGGGTGTAGAGCAACAGCCCGGTCACCGCGGCCACGGCGATGAGATTGCCGGGCCGCGGGCGTCGCAGTGCACGGTCGAGCGCCAGGAAGCCCAGGACCGTCAGGAGTACCACCAGCGAGTACATGCGGGCCTCGGTGTCGTAGCGGATGGCAAACGGTGAGCTCGCCACGAGCAACATGGCAGCCCATCCGGCGGTCCGACCTCCGAGCCGGCGGCCGGCCAACCAGGCGAGGGGCACGGTCGCCACCCCGATCACACCGGAGAGGGATCGCACCGCCAGGTCCGAGGTGCCGAACCAACCCATCCAGAAGTGCAGCAGGACGTAGAAGAGGGGTGGCGCACCGTCCCGCCGCAACAGCGAGGGAAGCTGGTGGAGGGGATGGACGGCGATGTTCACGGTGAGGGCCTCGTCCAACCACATGTCCGACTTGGTCCAGAAGCGCAGCACAAGGGACGCCAGGAGAACGAGCACCGTGGCCACCGCCATCAGAGCGACGGCGGTCCTGCCGAAAGGCGGCCCCTCGGGGTCCCCGTCGGCCGCCTGCGGCTCCAACCGGTCCGGGGTCGCGCCGTTCGACGTGGAGGTCCCACCGGCCGGCGCCTGTCCGGCGACCCCCGGTGCGGCACGGTCCGGAGCGGCCACCGGAGCCCCGGTGGCGCCGGCCTCCGAAGGTGGAGGGGGAGCCACGGCCCCCGGTGCGGTCACCGAGGAAGGTCCAGGAGGAGCTGCTTCCATGGTCCGCATGGTACCCAGCACCGTGACCCAGGTGGGATACCCGGGTCGAATCTTGCATTGATTTCATGGACCAGGGGTCTACTTGGCGGTAACGTGCCCCCACGACAGCTGCACCCGTGGCAGAGTGCAGGTTCGTAAGGCAACGCCCGCGGCCGGACATCACTGGTGACCGGCGACGGGGAGGGCATGATGGGGGAACTCTGTGACATCGGGTAGCGGAATGAGCCGACGGACCTTCCTGTCCCGTGGCGCCGCCACCGGCGGAGCTGTGATGCTGGGCGCCGCCGCATCCACCGCGCTGACCGGTTGTTCGTCGAGCAACTCCGGGTCGTCGAGCTCCACCGCCGCACCTGGTTCCAAGCCCGGTGTGGCGACCGGCTCACCCGTCCGCGGAGGGACCCTGACGGTCGGGACCATCGCCGAGATCGACGGGTTCTACCCCCCGTCCAACCACTGGGACACCAACGGGTTCATCTATGCCAATGCCATCTACGACCCGTTGATGGCCGTGGCGGCCGACGGGACCGTCAAGCCCTATCTGGCCAAGTCGATGACCAGCAACTCCACCTACGACACCTGGACCCTGACGCTGCGCCCCGGCGTCAAATTCAACGACGGCTCCGCACTGACCTCGGCGGTGGTCATGGCCAACTACAGCGCTCTGAAGGCATCCCCCCTGACCGGCGTGGCGCTCAACCAGGTGGCGTCGGTCACCACTCCCGACGACATGACGGTCGTCTACACCCTGACCGGGCCAAATCCCACGTTTCCGGCCGGGCTCACCACCCAGGTCGGCTACATCGTCGGCGAGGCCATGATCCAGCAGGCCACGTCCAACCCGTCGGCCCCGCTGACCCCCATTGGCACCGGGCCGTTCATCTACGCGCAGTGGCAGCCCAACGACCACTTCACCGCCACCCGCAACCCGAACTACTGGCGCAGCGGGCTGCCCTACCTCGATTCGATCACGTTCCGGCCCATCCCCGACACCACGCAGCGTGAATCCACGCTCCGCACGGGCGGGGTCGACATGATCGAGTCCGTCGACCCCACGACAATCACCAACTTCTCGGGCTCGGGCGGTACAGGTTTTCAGTTGGTCGACACCAGCACCGGGGTCATCGGCCAGCCGTCCTTCGCCTTCATCATGCTGAACACGGCGGTACCTCCCACCAACGACCTCAGCATCCGCCAGGCGCTGGCCAAGGGCCTGGATCAGGCTGCGGTCCAGAAGGTCATCGGGGGGCCGCCCGCCAAGCCGGCCACCGGGATGTTCCTCCCGGGCTCGCCGTACTACAGCGAGACCGACTACCCCACCTACGATCCGGCGGGAGCCAAGGCCCTGGTCGGCGCGTACAAGGCCCGGCACGGGACCCCGACGGTGAATCTGCTGACCATCCCCGACCCACTGGAGATCAAGGTGGTGCAGGCCGTCCAGCAGATGTGGGACCAGGTGGGATTCGATGTGACCGTCTCCGAGGTTGAGCAGGCCACCATCATCGACGACTTCGTCTTCGGGAAGTTCCAGGCAGCGACGTCCTACCAGTTCGGCGCGGTCAATCCCGACCTGAACTACGTCTGGTGGAGCACCACCACCATCTCACCGATCGGCCAGATCGGCCTCAACTTCACACGCGTCAACGACCCGACGATCGAGTCGGCCCTGCTGACCGGCCGCCATACCACCGACCAGGCCACACGGGTGACCGCCTACCAGACCGTCAACGAGCAACTGGCCAAGCAGCTGCCCTACCTGTGGGTGGAGCAGTACGTGTTCTCCGAGGTCGGCGCCGGCCGGGTCCAGAACTTCAACAACCCCACCCTCCCGGACGGAACGCCCCAGTACGCCTTCGACGAGGGGATCTTTGTCCCGACACAGATCTGGCTGGCCGGATAGCGGGTCGGGCAACCGGTTCGACGTCCCGACTGATCCATGACCAAGTACTTCATCAAGCGATTCCTCCAGCTGGTCGTCGTTGCGTTCATCATCTCGGTGCTGGTGTTCCTGTTGGTCCACCTACTCCCCGGAGACCCGTCGGTCACCATCCTCGGTCCCAACGACACCGCGCACAACCGGGCCATCCTGTTCAAACAGCTCGGGCTCAACAAGCCCTTGTTGCAGCAGTACACGACCTGGTTGAACGCCGTGTTCCACGGGAACCTCGGTCAGTCCTACCTCAACCACGAATCGGTCACCCACATCGTGGCCACCGGAGCCCCCATCGACATCGAGCTGATCGTGATCTCCCAGGTCATCGCCTTCGCAGTGGCCATCCCGCTGGCCCTGATCACCTCGCGGCGACCGAACCGCGCGTTCGACAACGTGTCCACCACCACGACATTCGGGCTCCTGGCCCTTCCGCCCTTCGTCATCGCCCCGATCATGGTGGCCGTCTTCGCGGTGAGTCTCCACTGGTTTCCGGCCACCGGCTACGTGCCCCTCACCCAGGACCCGGCGACCAACCTCCATGACATGATCCTGCCTTCGCTCGCCATCACCGCCGGGTCGATCGCCGTCTACTACCGTCTTCTCCGATCGGACCTGATCAGCACCCTCCAGGAGGACTTCATCACCATGGCCCGTTCCAAGGGCCTCTCCAATCGGCGGATCATGTTGCGCCACGCCTTCAGACCCTCGACGTTCTCTCTTCTGGCCGCGGCAGGAGTCAACATCGGTGCCCTGCTGGCCGGCACCTTCATCGTGGAGTACCTGTTCGCCCTCAGCGGCCTCGGCTACTCCCTGGTGCAGGCGGTCCAGCAGCGGGACTACCTGGTCGTCCAGGGCATCTCCCTGGTGGTGGCGATCGCCTATGTGGTGCTGCAGTTCATCATCGACTTCTTGTTCACCGTTGTCGATCCGAGGGTAGTCCGGGAGTGAGCGATGCCTGACGACCGCGAGCTCGGTGGCAGCGACGCCTCCGACCAGCTGCTCACCAACATGTTCCCGGGCCAGGCCGCCACCGACGAGATGGTGCTCTCCCGCGAAACCGAGGCGCTCGAGTCCGACGACATCCTGGTCACCAAGCCGCTCGGGTTCCTGTTCTGGATGGCCATCGGCTGGTTGGGCCTGGTCTTCCTCCTGGCGGTGTTCGCCAATCTGCTGCCGCTTCCCAACCCCGACTTCCAGAACTACTCCGCCATCAATGCCACGCCGAACATCCACCACCTGCTCGGGACCGACGACCTCGGGCGGGACCTCTTGAGCCGACTGATCTTCGGCGCCCGTGTGTCCCTGATCGTCGGGTTCGCCTCAGTGGCCATCGGCACGATCGTGGGCGGCACGCTCGGGCTGATCTCGGGGTTCAAGGGCGGGTCACTCGACATCTCGCTGAACGCCGCCTCCTTCGTCCTCCTGGCCTTTCCGGCCATCGTGGCGGTCATCGCCATCGTCGCCTTCTGGGGGTCGTCGCTCCTCAAGATCACGATCATCATCGGCGTGGGCACTATTCCCTTGATGTTCCGCGTAGTCAGGGCGTCGAGCCTCTCGTTCGCCAACCGCGACTTCGTGATCGCCGCCCGGACCATGGGCGCCACCACGCCCCGGATCCTGTTCCGTGAGATCCTCCCCAACGTCGTGCCGGTGGCGGTGACCTTCGGGCTGATCACGGTGGCCGGGGTGATCGTCCTCGAGGGGTCGCTCGCCTTCCTCGGGCTGTCGGTACCGCCTCCCACCCCGTCGTGGGGGAACATGATCTCCGAGGGCACCGCCAACGGCAATCTGAGCATCAACCCCTACATCATGTTGTGGCCTGCTGCGGCCATGTTCCTCCTGCTCCTCTCCATCAACCTGATCGGCGACCGGATGCGCCAGCGGTTCGACATCAGGGAAGGCCTCCTGTGATCGGCCGGAGAGGCCCACAGAACGGCAAGCGCGCCCTCGAGTTCCCGGACGTGGGAGAATCCGACGAGCCGTTGTTGGTCGTGGAGAACCTGCACACCTCGTTCCGCACCGGCCGGGGAACCGTGCACGCCGTCGATGGTGTCTCCCTGACCGTCGCGGCAGGGACGACCCTCGGGATCGTCGGGGAGTCCGGCTCGGGCAAGACCGTGCTGGCGAGGTCGATCATGGGCCTGCTCCCGGTGCGTGACGTGATCAAGAGCGGCACGGTGCACTTCGCCGGTCACGACCTGACCGCCATGGAACCGGACCAGCTCCGAGAGATCTGGGGTGCAGAGCTGAGCATGATCTTCCAAGATCCGATGACCGCCCTCAACCCGGTCAAGCGGATCGGGATACAGATCACCGAATCCCTGCGGCTCCATCTGGACATGGACCGCAAGGAGGCCGACGCCACGGCCGTCGAACTCCTGCGATCTGTGGGCATCCCGTCGCCCGAGCAACGGGTGCGGTGGTATCCCTTCCAGCTCTCGGGGGGAATGCGGCAACGGGTGATGATCGCCATCGCCCTCGCCTGCGCGCCACGTCTGATCATGGCTGACGAGCCGACGACCGGCCTGGACGTCACCGTCCAGGCCCAGATACTCGACCTGCTCGGCAAGCTCCAGCGAGAGCGCCACATGGCGGTCATCCTGGTCACCCACGACCTCGGGGTGGTGGCCGACCGGGCCGACGAGATCGTGGTCATGTACGCCGGGCGTGTCGTCGAGCGGGCGCCGACCCGCACGTTGTTCGCCGAAACCCACATGCCCTACACCCGGGCGCTCATGGAATCGATCCCCCGCCTCGCCGATCCGAGCGGCACCCGGCTGCAGGCCATCCCCGGACGGCCACCGGACCTCATCCATCCGCCGAAGGGCTGCCGGTTCGCCCCCCGCTGTGCCTTCGCCCAGGACAAGTGTCGGGAGTCGGATCCCCCACTCCGCACCGCCGGCTCGCCCGACCACCTGTTCGCCTGCTGGTTCCCGCTGGTCCACGGCACGTCCACGGCGCCATCGGCATCGGCATCGGCATCGGCAGCTGGCGATACCACCATCGACCCGGGGCCAGTGGTGCAGTCACCATGAGCACCGTCTCTGCCGCCACCGCTGGCGGGCCGCCGTCCGCCAGCGAGGACACCGTGCTGAGCGTCGACCATCTCGTGGTCGAGTTCAAGAGCGGCAGGCAGCGTGTCCATGCGGTCTCCGATGTGAGCTTCCAGGTGAGGAAGGGCGAGACACTGGGGCTCGTGGGCGAATCGGGCTGCGGAAAGTCGACCACTGGGCGGGCACTGGTGCAGGTGCAGCCACCGACCTCGGGCAGTGTCAACTACCTGGGTCAGGACCTCAGTGCGCTGTCCAACCGGCAGCTGCGGAAGGTCCGGACCAAGATCCAAATGATCTTCCAGGATCCGATCTCCTCACTCAACCCCCGGCGGCGGGTGAAGGACATCGTGGCCGAACCCCTGGTCATCTGGAAGAGGGGTACCAAGGACGAGAAGGCCGACAAGGTGCGTTCCATGCTCGAGGCGGTCGGCATCGACCCCGACACGGCAGGCGACCGCCGGCCCCAGGAGTTCTCCGGCGGGCAGTGCCAGCGCATCAGCATCGCTCGGGCCCTGATGGCCGGCCCCGACCTGCTCATCTGCGACGAGCCGGTGTCGGCGCTCGACGTGTCCGTGCAGGCCCAGATCCTGAATTTGTTGGCTGACCTCAAGGCCCGATTCAGCCTGACCATGGTCTTCATCGCCCACGACCTCGCCGTCGTCAAGAACGTGAGCGATCGGGTGGCCGTGATGTACCTGGGGAAGCTGGTAGAGCTCGCTGGCTCCGACGACCTCTACCGTTCGGCCGCGCACCCCTACACCGAGGCGTTGATGGCGTCGATCCCCGAACCGGACCCCGAACAGAAGTCCGCCCACAAGGCCCTGTCGGGAGAGCTCCCCTCACCGCTCAACCCACCGTCAGGGTGCCGGTTCCGCACCCGCTGCCCCTATGCTGCGCCGCTGTGTGCAGAACAGGAACCTTTGCTCCGGGAGGTTGCGCCGGGCCACCAGGTGGCATGCCACTTCCCCCTCGTCGGGGGGAAGGCGGACACCTCGGCGGCCCCGAATCCTGCGGATTGAGCCTGCACGGCTGGCATGTGATCCGCTTCCGCCGGCGAAGTACTCGGGGGCGCCACACGGCGAGTCGGGGGCGTTGAGCAGTCTCCTGTGAAGCGTGGCCCGGTGGCCGGGTAGCGCGCCGGCTGTCAGCCGGCTTCGCTCACCGGTTCGGTGGCAACCGGCACCTCGGCGATCTCCGTCGACTCCGTCTGCTCGGCGGCAGCAGTCTCGACGGGGGCAGGCTCGGCGGCGGCTTCGACCGCAGCAGTCTCGACGGGGGCAGGCTCGGCGGCGGGGGCCGGCTCGGCGGCAGGGGCTTCGGCGGTGCCCTCACCCGGGCCGTGCTCGGCCACGTAGTCCACCCAGGCTGCCTGGGCCTCGGTCTCGGGCGTGAACTCGGTCTCGGCGAACTCGAAGGGGCCCACATAGTTGCCCTCGGCGTCATAGGCGTGCTCACCGAACGCTTCGCGGTACTCCTCGGAGACCTCGCCGCCCTCGGCCGCCTGCTTGATCGAGAGGCTGATCCGACGCCGCTGGAGATCGATGTCGATGATCTTCACCCACAGCTCTTCGCCCGGGGTGACGACCTGCTCAGGCAGGTCGACATGGTGACCGGCCATCTCCGAGATGTGGACGAGGCCCTCGATACCATCTCCGACCTGGACGAACGAGCCGAACGGCACCAGCTTGGTAATCCGTCCGTAGACAAGTTCCCCCACCTGGTGCGAGTTGGCGAACTCCTGCCATGGATCGGTCTGGGTGGCCTTGAGCGACAGGCTGATGCGCTCCTTGGACAGATCCACGTCGAGCACCTCGACGTCGATCTCATCACCCACCGATACCACCGATGACGGATGATCGACGTGCTTCCACGACAGCTCGGACACGTGGACCAGTCCGTCCATTCCCCCGAGGTCGACGAACGCACCGAAGTTGACCACCGACGAGACAACACCCTTGCGGCGCTCGCCCGGCTTGAGGTTGACCAGGAACTCTCCCCGCTGCTCCTTCTGGGTCTCCTCGAGCCACGCTCGGCGAGACAGCACCACGTTGTTGCGGTTGCGGTCGAGCTCGATGATCTTCGCCTCGATGGTCCGACCGACATACGGCTGGAGCTCGCGCACCCGCCGCAGTTCCACCAGAGATGCCGGCAGGAAGCCCCGCAGGCCAATATCCACGATCAGGCCGCCCTTGACCACTTCGATCACCGGACCGGAGACCACTTCGTCGGCCTCCTTCAGCTTCTCGATGGTGCCCCATGCCCGCTCGTACTGAGCCCGCTTCTTCGAAAGGATCAGTCGGCCTTCCTTGTCCTCCTTCTGGAGCACAAGGGCCTCGATGGCCTCGCCCAGCGTCACGATCTCCGACGGATCCACATCGTTGCGGATCGACAGTTCGCGCACCGGGATGACACCTTCGGACTTGAATCCGATGTCGAGGAGTACCTCGTCGCGGTCGATCTTGACGACCGTGCCCTCAACCAGGTCGCCGTCCTCGAACTCGACGATGGTGCCGGCCATGGCGTCCTCGAGGGATGCACCGCCGAGATCGTCCTCGGTGACCGAGCGGGGGATGTAGACCCCGTTCTCGTCGAATGTGCCCATGGATTCGGGAGACAGCAGGGCGGTGCCCTCGGGTACGACTTGGGTATCGGACATGAAGTAGGTAGCTCGCTTTCCGGACGGATCCGTCGGCACCCCTCGGGGTCACGACGGTGACGGTAAGGGCCACAGAGGCGTGGCCGGCTAGTCATCGTACTCCACCAGCCCGAACGCCATGACGGGCCGGCTCGTCGTGGGTTGGTCAGGGGCTGGTCAGGCTCCTTTTGCCTCCGCCCAGGATGAGCCCCAGGCCATGACCACCTTGAGGGGGACCGCCAGTTGGGCCGCCCCGGTCAGCGCCTGCTCGGTGAGGGCGGCTACCCGTTCGGACTCGTCGGGGACCACGTCGACCAGGACTTCGTCGTGGACCTGCAGCACCAGATCGGATGCGAACCCCCCCTCCTCGAGCCCGGCGTCCAGGCGGATCAGGGCCACTTTGAACAGGTCGGCAGCCAGGCCCTGGATACCGGCGTTCATCGCCTGCCGTTCGGCCGCCTGGCGCACCTGGTAGTTGGTGGAGGTCAGGTCCGGGAGCGGGCGCCTGCGCCCGAATGCGGTCACCGTGTACCCGTTCGTGCGTGCCTCGGCCACCGCGCGTTCCATGTAGTCGTGGACGGACGGGAAGGCCTCGAAGAACGCCCGGAGGATCTCTTGGGCCTCTTCCACCGGGATGGCCAGCCGCTGGGAGAGCCCGTAGGCCTCCATTCCGTAAGCCAGCCCGTAGGACACCATCTTGGCGGTGGACCGTTGGGCATGGGTCACCTTGTCGCGCTCGACGCCGAACACCCGCGCCGCCACGGTGCGGTGGATGTCCTCGCCGGCAGCGAATGCCGAAGTGAGACCGGGGTCACCCGACAGGTGGGCAATGGCCCGCAACTCCACCTGGTCGTAGTCGGCCACCAACAGGCGACGTCCGGCGGAAGGCACGAACGCCTCTCGGAAGCGACGGCCCTCCTCGGTGCGGACCGGGATGTTGTGGAGGTTGGGTCGGTCGGACGACAGCCGCCCGGTGCGGGCCACGGTCTGGCGGAACGTGGCGTGGATGCGGCCGTCCGGTGCCACTTCGCCGGCGAGACTCTCTCCATAGGTGGAGCGGAGCTTCTCAATCTCCCGGTACCGCAGCAGGGCCTCGATGATCGGATGCTGGCCACGGAGCAGCTCGAGCGTGCGGGCGTCGGTGGAGAAGCCCGTCTTCGTCTTGCGCGCCGGGGTCAGGCCCAGCTGGTCGTAGAGCACCGCTCGGAGCTGGGGCACCGAATTGATCTTGAAGGGGGCGCCTGCGAGCTCGTGGATGGTCGCCTCCAGCACACGGCACTCCTCGGCCAGACCGGCGGCGATCGAACGCAGCACCTCCCGGTCGACCGGGATCCCCACCACCTCCATCCGGGCCAGCACCCGGACGAGGGGCAGTTCGATCTCGTCGAAGAGCGTCGACTCCCCCACGTCGGCCAGGGCCTCCACCAGAGGGGCCCGCAGCCTGGCGAGGACCGAGGTCAGACGAATCTCCGCCATGGCGAGGGCATCGACCGGATCGGCCGGGGCATGGGTCACACCGGGCGAGTCCGGCGTGTCCGGCGTGTCCGCCACGTCCGGCCCAGCCGACGGATCGGGCGGTGGCTCGAGCAGGAAGGCACCCTGGCCCTTACCGCCTCCGCCATCGCCGACGGCCACCCCCAAGAAGCGAGCAGCGAGATCCGTCACCCTGTACCGGTCGTTCGACGGATCGAGGAGGTAGGCGGCCACGGCGGTGTCCATGGTCAGTTGGGTGACGTCCACGCCGAGTGGCAGCAACGACCGCATGATCTCCTTGGCATCGTGGGCCACGACGCCGACGCCGCCCGCCCCTAATCCGCCGTCGAGTGCCTCGAGAACCCCGGGGTCGGCAGACAGCGGGATGTCCGGGTCTGTGCCGGGCCCGAGGTACACCACGGGAACCGGCGGCGGGCCGTCAGCCACCGCCTCGCCGGCCACCGCCAGGCCCAGCAGGGGCGACCGGCCCGGATCCCCAGACCAGCGTGCGGAGAGGGCGACGCTCCCCGTCGTGGCCCGGGCGTAAGCGAACACGGCCTCCAGTGCCTCGCATGCCGACGCTGCGTCCCTGGGTGCCATCACTGAGGGCGACCCAAGCCAGTCCGGTACCTCGTCTGCGGCCGCTGCACCGAGCCCGTCGAGGCCGCCGGGACCAGGGGTGTCGGCGTCACCAGTGGCAGGTGTCGCCGGCTTGCCGAGATACCCGTCCTGCATCAATGCCGAAAAGCGCGTCCACAACGTCCGCAACTCCAACTCGGCGAAGGTGCGGCGGGCCTCTTCTAGGTCCCATCCCCCGAGGGTCAGCTGGTCGACATGGACGTCGAGGGGTATGTCCCGGACCAGGGGGATCACCTCGGCGTTCATGCGCACCCGATCGAGATGGGCGGCCAGGTTCTCCCTCAGCTTCGGCGAGAGCGCGTCGAGATGGGCGTAGATGGTCTCGAGGTCCCCGTACTCGTTGATCAGCTTGGCTGCGGTCTTCTCCCCGACGCCGGGTACTCCGGGGAGATTGTCCGACGGGTCGCCCCGCAGTGAGGCGAGGAGCGGGTACTTCGCCGGCTCCACCCCGGTCCTCTCCTCGATGCCGGCCTCGTCGTAGAGGGAATAATCGCTCACGCCACGCCGGTTGTAGAGCACCCGGATGTAGGGGTCTTCGACCAGTTGGTAGGAGTCGCGGTCCCCCGTGACGATGATCACCGGGTGCCGGCGATCACGCGCCTCGGTGGCCAGGGTGGCCAGCACGTCATCGGCCTCGAATCCCTCGGCCCCGACGACCGGGATGGACAAGGACTCCAGCAACGACCGGATCATGTCGAATTGGGGGGGTAGATCCGGGGGCGTCTCGGCGCGTCCACCCTTGTACTCCTCGACGATCTCGTCCCGGAAGGTGCCGCCCGGGAGGTCGAAGGCAACCGCCAACCCGACCGGTCGGTGATCGCGGATCAGGTTCACCAGCATCGAGGCGAAACCATGGACGGCGTTGGTGACCACCCCATCGGCTGTGGTCAGTGTGGTCGGAAGGGCAAAGTAGGCCCGGAAGGCCAGGGACATCCCGTCGAGCAGGATCAGAGGCCCCGAGGGCGGTTCCGGCCCGCTGTCCGGGATCTTCGATACCTGTCGGGGAGAGGGCCGATCGACCATGGCGGAGGGGCGCCCCGGCCTAGGGCGCGAGCGTGCCCTCGAGCACCTGTCGGGCCACGTCCACCATCCGCGAACGGGTCGTCATCGCCGTCTTCTGGATGAAGCCGAACGCCTCGGCCTCGGACAGGCCTGACTGCTCCATCAGGACGCCTTTGGCACCGTCGACCATCCGTCGGGTCTCGAGCTTGTCCTCGGCGCTGGCTTGGAGGTCGACGCCCCCCTCGGTCTGTGCCCGGTGTGCCTCGTCGTCGATCGCCCACTCCTGTTCGCAGCGGGCCACGGCCTGGTCGATGGCCGGGATGAGCTCGATGCGCTGAAACGGCTTCACCAGATAGGCGGCCACCCCGGCATCGCGCGCCTCGTCGATCAGGCTCCGTTGGCTGAAGGCGGTGAGGATCAGCACCGCGACCTTGAGGTCCAGATCGCGAATGGACCGGGCTGCGGCAAGCCCGTCGGAGCCGGGCATCTTGATGTCGAGGATCACCAGGTCGGGGCGGTGGGCCCGGACCAGTTCGACCGCCTCGTCCCCGCGGCCGGTCTCGCCCACCACGTCGTACCCCTCGTCCAACAGAATCTCCTTGAGATCGAGACGGATGATGGCCTCGTCCTCTGCGATGACCACGCGCCTGGTCATGGTGTGTCAGCTCCTCTCGGCTGGGGTTCCGACGACGTCGGCGAACGGTACGAAAAGGTCAGATCCTCGTGCGGCACGGTGGACACCTTCAGCATGGTCTTCCCGGCCCGCATGGTCATCATGGTCTTCCGGGTCAACCGGGGCCGACCACCAGTCGATTGAGCAGTTCGTCCTGCCGCCGCTCGAGTTCGGCGATCAGCGCCAACAGGGCGGTCCGTGTCTGGAGCATGACCGTGGCATGCCGGTTGGCTTCGTCGTGTTCCTTGGACGCCACCGGCGTCTCGGACACCAGTGCCCTCAACCGGGTGTCATCGGCGATCTCGTTGACCACCACCAGCTGCTCGTCGAGCACCGCCAATTCGCTCCGGGCGCGCACCAACCGTTGGTGGGCGTCACTGAGGCGGCGTTCGATGATCGTGCGATGCATGGGAGGACAATTCTACGCATGGTGGGAACCAACTCCGCGCCGAGGGTCCGGACTGCCCGCACGGCACCATGGGCACGCCCTTGGCGACCCCTGCCGGGCGCCGCCTTCACCCCCCAGGGCCGGCCACCCGTGCCCGCCGCACCAGGAGGCGTTCCAGAGTGGCGGGGTCGGGAGCGGGACCCATCCCGTCCCCGCCGGGCACAGAAGCCTCCAGTGCACCGCTCGAAGTCGACCGGACCAGGCCCAGGGGCTCCACCAGCCCATCGGTCAAGTAGGTCGGGGCCGGGCTCAGGTCCCCGGGCCAGGCGAAGCCGGGCACTGCCGCCAGGGTGGTGTTGACACCACGGGCGTAGCCCGACTCGTACATGCCGCCGATCCACATCGGGATGCCGGCATCCCTGCAGTCCTCGACCACCCGCAGTGCCGCACCCAGGCCACCGAGGCGCGACGGCTTGACGCACACCACCGAACACGCTCCCATCGAGATGGCGGCAGCGGTCCGCTCGGGTGAGTCGAGGCTCTCGTCGAGGCAGATGGGGGTGGCGAGGCGGCGCGCCAGGCGGGCGTGTGCCCCGAGGTCGGACCGATCGAAGGGTTGTTCCAGGCAGAGAAGTCCGAACCGGTCGAGCCGCCCGAGGTGGGCGCTGTCCGACTCGGAATACGACCCGTTGGCGTCCGCCTGCACGCGCAGGCCCGGGATGGCGGCAGCCACCGCACCCACCGGTTCGACATCCCACCCGGGGCCGATCTTCATCTTCACCCGCGTGAATCCCTGGGCGGCCAGCGCAGCCACCGCGTCGACCAGTGTGCCGGTGTCCCCGCAGGTCCCGACCACCGCGCCGATCTCGACCTGCCGATCCTCCACCCGGAGCACCTGGGCGAACGATCGGCTCTCGGATCGGAGATGGGCGTCCGCCACTGCCATCTCCAAGGCGGCGAAGGCCAGTGTCCCCCCGGGGGCGGCACGCCGGATCCCGTCCAAGGCGGAGGGTCGGGGCAACCGGCCGTGCGACCTGGTCGCCTGCTCGACCAGGGCCGGTACCAGGCGGTGCTCAAGAGCGAAGAACGACCCGGCCACGTCCTCGTCGTCGTAGGTGGTGTCGGCGAGGGCGGCGCACTCCCCCCAGCCGTCGACCGACCGACCATCGGCGCTCCCCCGGAGTTGTACCAGCACCAGCGGTCGGTTCCTGTGCACGCCGACCGCTGTCGAGACGGGGCGCACGAACGGGACGTCGATCCACCACAGTTCGACGCAGTCCAGGGCGAACGCGCCGTGCTCGCCGACCGCGGCCCAGGCCTCGGACAATCCGATCGGGGGAGCTGCACCGTCCATGGGAACGGATCCTACGTTTCCGGCCCTCCCGACATCGCTGCGCCACGCAGTGGTGGGGATAGGCTGCGCCCCCACCAGCCCGGGTGGCGGAATGGCAGACGCGGTGGACTCAAAATCCATTGTCCGAAAGGGCGTGCGGGTTCGAATCCCGCCCCGGGCACCAGTGCGGTGGTCGTCGGCCACCGGCCGCGAAGTGACCAGCGAGTAATCACCTCCCCTGTATCCGGCCGTGCCACACTTGTCCGTCCACCACGGTCGAGGTCGGCCGGGATCATTCGAGAGGAGCCCGTAGGTGCTGGCCTTTACCTTCCCAGGACAGGGGTCGCAGCGATCCGGCATGGGTCGTGCCTGGGTCGAGCACCCCTCGTGGGAGGTGGCCGCCGAGGCGTCGGAGATCGCCGGGCGTGATCTCACCACCCTGCTCCTGGACGCTCCCATGGAGGACCTCACCCGTACCGCCAACGCCCAGCTGGCCACCTTCGTGATGAGCCTGGTGGTACTCGATGCAGTCGAGCGACTCGGCTTGGCTCCGGCGGCGTGTGCCGGCCACAGCCTTGGTGAGTACACCGCCCTGGTGGCGACCGGGGCCCTCTCGCTCTCCGATGGGACCCGCCTGGTCATCGAGCGCGGGAACGCCATGCAGGGCGCCGCCGACGAGCGCCCCGGAACGATGGCCGCGCTCATCGGCATCGCCGATGACGACGCCGAGGCCGCCTGCCAGAGGGCCGAGGACGATGTGTGGGTGGCCAACTACAACGCACCGGGCCAGGTGGTCATCGCCGGAACGGTGGATGCGGTGGCCAACGCCACCGACAGGGCAAAGGAGCTCGGCGCCCGCAAGGTTCTGCCCCTTCCGGTGTCGGGCGCGTTCCACACCCAGTTGATGCTCTCGGCGCGGACCCGCCTCCGTCAGACGCTCGACACCGTGGCATTCCACTCCCCCGAGGTACCCGTCGTGGCCAATGTCGACGCCCGGGTCCACACCGACCCTGGTGAGTGGCCGGGCCTGCTCTCCGCCCAGTTGTGCAGCCCGGTCCGATGGCGCCAGTCCCTGGAGACCTTAAGCGGCAGGGGCGCCACCACGATCGTCGAGCTGGGTCCGGGCGGCGTGCTCACCGGCATGGTGCGCCGGACTGTTCCGGACGTGAGAGGAGTCGCCGTCGCCGTCCCTGCCGACCTGGACAAGCTGATCGACACCGTTGCCGGCATCGACGAGTGGACCACTTCGGGGCCGACCCATCAAGGCGAGCACCTCTACACCTCGGAACGGGTGATCGTCAGCCCTGCTCCCGGGGTGTTCGAACCCGAGGTCCAACTGGCCGCACTCGAGAGCACCGCCTTGGCCGAGGCCAACGCGGCCCCCGGAAGCGGCCATGGGGCGGCGCCCGGTTCCCTCCTGGCAGTGGGCGACCTGGTCGGCACGGTGGGGCTGACCGAGGTCAGGACCCCTTTCGCCGGCATCCTGGTGCGCTGGCTGGCGGTCCGGGGCGAACGGGTGGTCGAAGGGCAACCGGTGGTATGGATCCGCACGGGAGGAGGCTCGTCATGACCGGACCCGAGGAAGGGAGCCGGGGACGAGACGGCGACCGGGGACGCGACGAGGAGCCCGGTGCAGACCCCGCCCGCGGCAGAGTCGTGCTGGTCACCGGGGGCTCACGCGGCATCGGCCTGGCCTGCGCCAAGTGGTTCCTGACCCGTGGGGACCGGGTGGCGGTCACCTCGAGGACCGGCGCGGTCGAGGACCGCCTCGACGCCGGCACGGATCGGTTCATGTCGCTGAAGTGCGACGTGACCGAACCCGAGCAGGTCACTGCTGCGTTCTCGGCCATCGAGGAGGCGTGGGGACCGGTCGAAGTGCTCGTGGCCAATGCCGGCATCACGCGCGACACACTGGTCCTCCGCATGAGCGAGGAGGCCTGGTCCGAGGTCATCGACACCAACCTGACCGCCGTCTTCCGAGTTGCCAAGCGGGCGCTCACCAAGATGATCCGCCTCCACCGTGGGCGCGTGATCATGATCTCCTCGGTGAGTGCGTTCATCGGTTCGGCCGGTCAGGCCAACTATGCGGCCTCCAAGGCCGGGTTGGTCGGAATGGCCCGGTCGATGGCGCGCGAAGTGGCCAGCCGCTCGATCACCGTCAACGTGGTTGCCCCCGGGCTGGTCGAAACGAATATGCTCGCAGCACTCGGAGAAGTGCGAATGAGCGAAATCCGGGCCCAGGTACCCTTGGGTCGGGTGGCCCGGGCCGAGGAGGTCGCCGAGGCCGTAGGATTCCTGGCTTCGGCCGGTGCCGGCTACGTCACCGGGGTGGTGGTGCCCGTGGACGGGGGATTGGCCATGGGCCTGTGACGCCCCGTCTGGACGGCGTCGGGCACCGTGGCCACGTGACAGTTGGACCATCACCAGAGCGGGCGACCCCCGAAGAAGGAGCGATCCAGTGAGCAACGACGAGGCATTCGAGAAGTTCCAGGAGTGCGCGGTGGAAGTGCTTCAGGTGCCTGCCGGCAAGGTGACCAGGGAGGCCCGGTTCGCCGAGGACCTGGATGCCGACAGCCTCGATCTGGTCGAACTGGTCATGGCCCTCGAAGAGACCTTCGACGTCTCCGTGGACGAGACCGAACTCGATGGCATCGAAACCATCGGCCAGGCATTCGATCTCATCTCCGCAAAGATCTGATGCGACTGGGCATCGGACCTGACGGTCCGATCGCCGGTCGGCGCGTCGCCATCACCGGCGTGGGAGTCGTCTCGTGCTGCGGGGTCGGTACCGAGGCCCTGTGGTCCGGGCTCAACGGACCGCCGCCCATCGGTGAGCGCCGCGTGCCCGACTTCGACCCCGAGCGGTGGTTCACCGTCAAAGAGGCCCGCCAGACCGACCGGTTCGCCCAGTTCAGTGTGGCGGTCGCCTCCATGGCCTTCGAGGATGCCGGCGAGATCACAGCCGACCCGGGCCGCTGCGCAGTCATCATGGGCACCGGGGTCGGGGGCCTGGAGACCCTGGAGACCCAGATCCTCATCTTCGGCGAGAAGGGGGCCCGCAGGGTCTCCCCCCGGTTGGTACCGATGATGATGACCAACGCCGGAGCAGCGGCCGTCTCCATCCGCATGGGCTGGCACGGGCCATCCGAGACCATCACCACGGCGTGTGCCGCCGGTGCCCACAGCATCGCCTACGCCGCGCACTTGGTGGCTTCCGGCCGATGTGACGTGGCCATCGGCGGTGCGTCCGAAGCGGGGATGACCGGTGTCGGCATGGCTGCGTTCGCCAACATGACCGCGCTCTCCACCTCGGGCAACTCGCGTCCGTTCGACCTCCGTCGCGACGGCTTCGTCATCACCGAGGGCGCCGGCGCCTTCGTCCTGGAGGCGTGGGATCACGCCGTGGCCCGTGGTGCCCACATCTACGGCGAGTTGGCCGGTGCCGCCAGCACCGCCGATGCCCACCACATCACCGCTCCCATCCCCGGCGGCTCCGGCGCGGCCGAGTGCATGGCACTGGCCATGGAAGATGCCGGGATCACACCCGACCAGGTGGGCCACATCAACGCCCACGGGACATCGACACCCCTCAACGACCGGGCCGAAGCGGATGCCATCACCAAGGTGTTCGGGGGCGCGTCGCCTCCGGTCACCTCCACCAAGGGGATCACCGGCCATGGGCTCGGAGCCAGTGGGGCCATCGAAGCGGTGGCCGTGGCACTGAGCATCCAGCACCACCTGATCCCGCCGACCTCCGGCTATGAGCAACCGGACCCGGACATCCACCTCGATGTGGTGGCCGGCCAAGCCCGCCCCTGGGTGCCCGCCCCGGTGCTCTCCAACTCGTTCGGTTTCGGCGGCCACAACGGCTGCCTGGTGATCACCCCGGCCTGAACCGGGCCATCCGCTGCGGTCCCGTACGAAGGGTGCGGTCGATGCCGCCCGCTATCCCCCTACGGTTGGGAACCCATGGTTGACCGAATGACCTCCGCCCAAGCGCCCGGCACCACCGGCGCGGCCCCCGCTCCCCCTGCCCCTCACAATCCGGACCTGGCCATCGGCGCCTTCACCCCGAACGGTCCGTGGACGGTCGACCCCGATGCCATGCCGTGGCGTTTCGCAACCGGCACGGAGGGTGACATCGACGTCCTTCGGACCGAGGCGGCCGCGCTGGCCCGCCGACTGGTCAAGCCGCAGCACATTCCTTCGGTCGGTCGGGTGCTGACCGTTGGGCTGCGGCTGGGCTCCGCCCTGGTGGGCTGGGGGATCCACGATCGTGGCACTCCCGGCTCGCGGGCCGGACTGTCCCGGAGGCTCCGGCCGGCCTTCGAGCGACTCGGCCCCACCTACATCAAGCTCGGACAGATCATCTCCTCGGGAGAGGGGATCTTCCCGGAGGAGCTGGTCGAGGAGTTCCAACTCCTGCGCGACCGCGTTCCCCCCGAGCGCTTCGCCACCGTCCGGCGGACGATCGAAGAAGAGCTGGGCCGGCCCCTCGCGGAGGTCTTCGTGTCGTTCGACCGCATCCCGATCGCCTCGGCCTCGATCGCCCAGGTGCACGCGGCCACGCTGCGCACCGGGGAACGGGTCGTGGTCAAGGTCCAGCGGCGCACGGTGGCCTCGATGGTCCGCCTGGACATCGCCTCCATGTCGTGGATCGCCCCGCTGCTGGTCGGCCGCATCCCGGTCACCGCACTTACCAACCCGCCGGCCCTGGTCGAGCTGTTCGCCGAGACCATCGTCGAGGAGCTCGACTTCCGCCTCGAGGCCCAGAACATGCTGGATATCGCCGCCGTCTTCGCCGGCACCGGCCAGCGGTCGGTCGTGGTGCCGAGGCCGCACCCCGAGCTGGTGACACGGCGGGTACTGGTGATGGAGCACCTACACGGTTTCGCCTGGGCGAATGCCGCAGGGATGCGGGACGCGGGCATCGACACCGCCGCCGTCCTCCGATCGAGCCTGATCGCCTTCCTCGAGGGTGCGCTGCTCTACGGGGTCTTCCATGGCGACCTCCACGGCGGAAACCTGCTAGTACAGCCGGACGGCACCGTGGCCCTGCTCGACTTCGGCATCACCGGCCGGCTCGACGAGTTCAGGCGCCAGGCATTCCTCCGCCTGGAGATGGGCGCCACCACCAACAATCTGACCCTTCAGGTCGAGGCACTGCGGGACCTGGGCGCCCTTCCGGGCGACTCCGACGTGCAGGCGGTCATCCGCGATCTCGGGCTCGATCGGCCCGCGGTGGATCCCACCACCTTGACCGCCGAGGAGATGATGGCCGAGCTCCGCGAGGTGACCAAGGCACTCCTCGGCTACGGTGCCCGGCTGCCCAAGGAGCTGATGCTGTTCGTAAAGGACATGCTCTTCCTCAACGGGGCCATGGCCTCGATGGCCCCTGACGTCGACATCCTGGGGGAGGTCGTCGCCGTCGCCACCTACTTCAGCGAACGGCACGGCGAGCGCATCGCCCGCGACGTCGGCTTCGATGTGCTGTCGGCACCCATCGACCTCGACGGCTATCGGGCGGCACTGGGGTTCCCCGACCAGACCGACTCCATCACCTTCCGCGACCTGCAGGAGCGCAGGGAGCTGATTCGGCGACGACTGCAGCACCACAGCGAGAGCCAAAGTCGCCGGTCGTTCCTCCGGGCGGTCTACCGGCTGGTGCGGCCCGACCGGGGCTGACCGTTGGCTGACCGGGGGCTGACCCTCCGGGGGCCGGGCCGGGGCCGGGTCAGCCTCCGGGGCCGGCCTTCCTCGGGTCCCGACGAAACCGTCAACCGGCGTCGAGTGCCCTACGCAGGGAGGAGACGAAGGCGGCCGCACCCTCCGGCCCACCGCCCTCCAGCAGGCGGCGCACCAGGGCAGAGCCCACCACCACTCCGTCGGCGACTTCGCACACCGTGGCAGCCTGCTCGGGGGTGGACACCCCGATCCCCACGCACACCGGCAGGTCCGTCGCACCGCTGACCCTCTCCGCCACCTGGCGGGCCGACTCGGCCAGGACCTTCTGCTCCCCAGTCACTCCCATCCGGCCGACGGCATACACGAATCCCCGTGAGCGCTCACAGATGCGACCGATCCGGTCCAAGGGGGTCGACGGTGCCACCAGCAGCACGGTGGCCACGCCGGCCCGGTCTGCCGCATCGGCCCATGGTCCGACCTCCTCCAGGGGGAGGTCGGGGATGATCGCGCCGGACACTCCTGATTGGCTCATCAGCCCGGCGATCCGTGCGTGGCCGGCCCGGAAGATGAGGTTGTAGTACGTCATCACAACGAGGGGAACCCCCACATCGACCCGGCTGAGATCCGCCAGGATGCCGTCGGGCGTGGTCCCGCGCTCCAGTGCCCGCCGGGACGCATCCTGGATGGTGACGCCGTCGATCATCGGGTCCGAGAAGGGGATGCCCACCTCGATCGCGTCGGCTCCGGATCCGGCCAGCGCTTCGAGGGTGACCAGCCACTGGTCGTCCAGGCCCCCGGTCAGATAGGGCACCAGAAGCTTGTGCCCCGCGTCGCGTCGGGCCCGCAGCGTCGACTCGAGCAGTCCGGGCAGGTACCCCGTGGTAGGCGGCCGATCGCTGCTCACGCCCGTCCTCGCAGGATGTCCCGCACCTGGGCCACGTCCTTGTCGCCTCGTCCGGACAGATTGATGAGTACCGTGGATCCGCTCGGGATCTCCGCGCCTGAGGCCGCCGCCACCCAGGCGATGGCGTGGGCTGACTCGAGCGCCGGGATGATCCCCTCGGTCCGGGCCAGGAGCTGGAAGGCGTCGAGCACCTCTGCGTCGTCGGCTGCCACGTACCGCGCCCGACCGAGCTCGGCCAGGTGGGCGTGTTCCGGCCCGATGCCCGGATAGTCCAGGCCTGCCGAGATCGAGCTCGCCTCGAGGATCTGCCCGGCCTCGTCCTGGAGGAGGGCGCTGTGCATGCCATGGAGCACCCCGGGAATCCCCATGGACAGAGCGGCCCCCCCGGCAGCCTCGACGGCAACCAGTTCGGAGCGTGTGGCATCGGCGAACCCGGCGAAGATGCCCGCGGCGTTGGAACCTCCGCCGGCGCAGGCGACCACCACGTCGGGATCGGCGCCGTCGAGGAGCTCGCGGCACTGGCTCCGGGCCTCGTCTCCGATGATCCGTTGGAACTCCCGGACCATCCAAGGGAAGGGATGCGGCCCCATCACCGAACCGAGGCAGTAGTGGGTCTCCCCCACCGACGCCACCCACTCGCGCAGTGCCTCGTTGACCGCGTCCTTGAGCGTGCGGCTACCGCTGGACACCGGGCGGACCTCCGCGCCGAGCAGTTCCATGCGGAACACGTTGAGCTCCTGGCGCTCGGTGTCCACCTCGCCCATGTAGACCACGCACTCCATGCCGAACAGCGCTGCCGCGGTGGCCGTGGCCACGCCGTGCTGCCCGGCTCCGGTCTCGGCGATCAGCCGCTTCTTGCCCATGCGGATTGCCAGCAGCGCCTGGCCGATCACGTTGTTGATCTTGTGTGACCCGGTGTGGGCCAGGTCCTCCCGCTTCAACAGCACCCGGACTCCGAGCTCCTGCGACAGCCTGGCGCACTCGGTGACCGGCGTGGGCCTGCCACCGTAGTGGTGGAGGATGTTGCGGAACTCATCGTGGAACGCGGGGTCCACCCAGGCGGACCGGAAGGCCGCCTCGACCTCCGCGCACGCTGGCACCAGCGACTCGGGGACGAACCGGCCGCCGAACCCGCCGAACCGGCCCGACGGGCCCGGGTCGCCCATGATCGGGGGCACCGAGGGCGACCCGCCTTCCGGAGTCGGCGATGTGGTCGCGCCCTTGGTCACGCCTGGCTCAGTGGTCACGGTTCGTCCTGCCAATCGAAGAGGTCGGGGTCGGAGGTCGGTGTCCGTCGGTCTGCGTCGGCCGTGGGGTGCCGACCGTCGTCGGGCTGGATCGACGGGGCCGCCTCCCGGCGGCCGGCCCGGTTCGCCGCCCGTTCCGCCGTCCGCACGGCAGCCATGAACTCGCGCAACTTGCTGGGATCCTTCACGCCGGGCGCCGACTCGACGCCGCTGGCCACGTCCACCCCCCAGGGATGCAGGTGGGCGATGGCCCCGCTGACGTTGTCCGGCCGAAGGCCACCCGAGACGATCAGCCGACTCGGGTCGACGACGCCTTCCGCCAGTCGCCAGTCGAACAGCTCACCCGACCCCGGATTGGCCCCGTCGATGAGCAGCGACTGGGCCCCGTACTCCGCGAAGCGTTGGATGTTGCGGTGGCCGGCGGGAAACGCCTTGATCGTCCAGTTCGCCCGGCTGGCGATCCACCGGGTGTCCTCGATGGACTCGACACCGTGGAGCTGCACTGCTCGCAGACCGATCTGATTGGCGATGTCGATGACCCGCCGGGGCGACTCGTCCCGGAACACTCCCACCGTGACCGTTTCGTGGGGCAACCGCTTCACGATGTCGGCGACTGCCGCCGGCGCCATCTGACGGGGGGACGGAGCGAAGATGAAGCCCACAGCGGCGGCCCCCATCCCCACTGCCAACAGGGCATCGGCCTCGGAGGTGATCCCGCAGACCTTCACGAACACCCCGTCCTCCTCATGTTGGTCGGGCATCGCGAACACGTTCACAGGCGCACCCCGAGCAGCTCGGCCACTGCAGCCCGCCGGTCGGCCGATCGGACCAGGGTCTCCCCCACCAGCACGGCCTGGAAGCCGGCCTCGGCGAGGCGGGCCACGTCTCCAACATCGCGGATTCCCGATTCGGCCACCGCCAGGACCCCGGCAGGGATGGCCGCTCCCAGCGAGAGCGCACGCTGACGATCGACTTCGAAGGTACGGAGATCCCGCTGGTTCACGCCCACCAGGGCGGCACCGGCATCGAGGGCGCGGCGCAGTTCCGTTTCGTCGTGGACCTCCACGAGGGCTGCAAGTGAACATCTGTCGGCCAGCTGCAGGAACGACGACAGTTCCTGGTCGGTGAGGGCAGCAGCGATGAGCAGCACCGCGTCCGCCCCCATCGCACGGGCATCGCATACGTCGAGGGCGCTGACCGTGAAGTCCTTCCGCAGCACCGGTAGGGAGCACGCGGCGCGAGCAGCGCGCAGATCGTCCGGCAGTCCACCGAAGAACTGTCGCTCGGTGAGCACAGACAGGCAGGCGGCGCCCCCGGCCTCGTACTCGACGGCCACCGTGGCCGGGTCGAGGTCAGGGTCGAGATCACCCTTCGACGGCGATCGCCGCTTGATCTCGGAGATCACGGCCATGCCGTACCGTGTGCTCGCCGCGGAGATCGCATCGGCGAACGAGCGCGTGGCCCCGCCCCGCTCCGCCTGTTCGACGGCCGCTTCGACGTCGCGGGTGTCGGCCGCCGCGGCAGCGCGATGGGCAGCGAGGATGGAGTCGAGATAGGCCGGCATGGCATCGGAAGCCTACCGGGGCCATGGCCGCCCCCGGTGCTGGCAGCCGGGCTCCGTTCACACTTTCCTAACCATGACAGCCGGCACTGCCGGCCCGGTGGCAGGCTGGACCTCATGGTGCCGGCCGAGGAGACCCTGGTGGTGATCGAGGACGATCACCACATATCGGACCTAGTCGCTATGTACCTGCGGCGTGACGGTTTCCGGGTGCTCCAGGCGGAAGACGGAGAGACGGGCCTGGCCCTGGTGGAACGCGAGCATCCGAAGCTGGTCATCGTGGACATCGGGCTGCCCGGCGCCCTCGACGGTCTCGACGTCTGCCGAAGACTCCGGAGCAGCACGGCACCGCCGGGTGGCGACCGCCGGGGCGGGGAAGAACGGGCTGCCAGAGGTGGCGGGGGCGGCGTCGCCGCGGACGTCCCGATCCTGATACTGAGTGCCCGCGACGACGAAGTGGACCGGGTGCTCGGCCTCGAACTCGGTGCGGACGATTACGTCACCAAGCCGTTCTCGGCCCGTGAGCTCGTGGCCCGCGTGCACGCCATTCTGCGTCGGGTCGGGACGCCACTGGTCCCGGCCGGCCCCTCGGTGGAGCAGATCGGCCGCGTCGAGGTCGACTCCCGTCGCCGCGAGGCCCGTCTGGCCGGCGAGGTGATCCCGTTGACCACCCGTGAGTTCGACCTGCTGGCCTACCTGGCGGACAACCTCGGACTGGCCTTGTCGCGGCGGCAACTGCTCGACGGAGTCTGGGGGGACGACTGGATCGGCGACGAGCGCACCGTCGACGTCCATGTCCGCCAGCTCCGCAAGAAACTGGGCGACGACCTCCCCTTGGCCACGGTCTGGGGCGTCGGCTACCGGCTCGGATGAGACGACGACTCACCATTGCCATCCTGTTGTTGGTGGCCGTCACCCTCCTGGCCACCAGCGTGGGGAGCTACGTGCTCATCCGGCGTGCCGCCGTGTCCACCGCCCAACAGGAGCTGATCGGGCAGGGCAGGGCCATCTCCCAGACCTTCTCGAACACCACCGACATCACCAAGGCGACGTTCCGGCGCGAGCTCAGAGTCATTGCCGACGCAGGAGCCTTCGCCGACATCAGCGTGCTCGCCCTGTACCCCGACGGCACCATCACCGGTCAGCTCCCGTCGGGCATCACCGAGGCGCAGCTCGACATACCGGCCCTGCAGGCCGGGCAGCAGACCAGCGGCCGCAGCAGGTCCCTCCTGGTGTACACCGCCGTGCCCACGCCCATCGCCAGGGTGACCGCCTACGTACCGGTCCTTGTGATCACGCGCCAGGCCCACAACCCGGCCAACGGGTTCCGCTATTTCGGCCTGGTGGGAGCCATCGGCCTGGTAGCTGCTGCCCTGGTGGCTGCGGCCCTGGCCCGGAGGTTCACCCGCCCCCTGGTGGCAGCAGTTGCCGCTACCAGGCGCATTGCGTCCGGGGACCTCGATGCCACCGTGGCGGTCCACCCCCGGGAGGACCCCGAGTTCACCCAGCTGGCCGAATCGATCAACACCCTGGGGGCCAATCTGGTGCGGGCGCGCGACCAAGAGCGCCAATTCCTCCTCTCGGTCTCACACGAACTGCGTACGCCACTCACCTCGATCCGAGGCTACGCAGACGCGGTGATCGACGGAGCCACGGACGATGCTGCCGCGGCGGCGGCCGTCATCAGCTCCGAGTCCCGCCGACTCGAGCGTCTGGTCCAGGATCTCCTCGATCTGGCCCGACTCGATGCCGATCGCTTCTCCCTCGACCTGCAGCCCGTGGACTGTGCCGCGGTCGTCCGTCAGGTGGTCGACGGCTTCCTGCCCAGGGCCGGCGAGCTCGGACTGGAGTTGGTCACCGCACCGGGCTCGGATGGACCGCTCTGGGTACTGGCTGACGCCGATCGGCTGGCCCAGGTTCTTGTCAACCTGGTGGAGAACGCTTCCTCGTTCGCCCGGCACCGCATCGTGGTGGGAGCGGCCTCCGTGGGCGGGACCCCTGGAGTGTGGGTGGTCGACGACGGCCCGGGGATCCCCGCCGATCAACTGTCACGAGTGTTCGAACGACACTTCGTCTCTGACCGAGTCCGCGGGCGGCGCACGGGCTCGGGCCTGGGACTGGCCATCGTGTCGGAGCTGGCAGCCGCCATGGGAGCAACGGTCCGGGCCGAATCGCCGGTGGCCGAGGGACAGGGCACACGGATGTCGGTGGCTTTCCGGCCCGGTCGCCTCCCCGAGGCGCCCGGCGGCCCGAGCGGACCACGGCCGACCGGCGGTTCGAGCGGCCTGCCCGGCCCTGCCGCCGTTCCCTCGGCCTGAGCCCATCGATCCGGTTCGATCCGATCCGATTCGATCCGGGGCACCAGGACGCAGTATGAAGGAAATCCCGACGGAGAAGGAGGACCCATGGACCAGGTGATCCTTGTCACCGGCGCCTCGGCGGGCATCGGCCGGGCCTGCGCCGACCGGATGCATCACCAGGGGTGGAAGGTCGTCGGTGCCAGTCGCCGCGGCACCTCGTCCGGCGGTTGGGACCCCATGGTGATGGACGTGGACACCGATACCTCGGTGCGCTCGGGATTCGAGACCCTGCTGGCGCAGCACGGGCGGCTCGATGCCGTGGTCGCCTGTGCCGGGTGGGGTCTGGCCGGAGCCGTGGAGCAGACACCGATCGCCGATGCGCGGGACCAGCTGGAGACAAATTTCTGGGGGGCGGTGCGAGTCGTTCAGGAGGCACTCCCCGTCATGCGCCGCCAGCGGTCGGGCAGGATCGTCCTCATCAGCTCCATCGGCGGGATCATCGGGATCCCGTTCCAGGCCTTCTACAGCGCCAGCAAGTTCGCCATGGAGGGCTACGCGGAGTCGCTCGCCTACGAGGTGGAGCCTTTCAACATCCAGGTGACGCTGGTCGAACCCGGCAACGTGCGAACCGACTTCACCAGCAGCCGCCGGGACGTGAAGGCACCGGACGGTGACGATCCCTACGCTGCAGCGGTGGCCAGGGCGGTCGCCAAGATGGCCCGCGACGAGGCGCACGGGATTACCCCTGACGAGGCGGCTGCGACCGTGCAACGCGCCCTCGAGGCCAGGCACCCCCGACGGCGGGTTTCGGTCGGGAAGCCTGGCGAGCGGGTGGGGATCATCAGCAAGCGCCTCATGCCGTACCGCCTCTTCGAAGTGGCGGCCAAGGGCAGTCTCGGCGTCTGACCGGCAGCACCTCTCTTCGTGCCATGGGTCGCCGCTGATCCCTTCAGAGGCCGATGGCGGACCAGTACGAGCCGTCGAGCATGCCCCGGAGGGTCGAGCGGTGCATGATCAGGTCGTCGATGTCGTCAGGAGGTTCCGCTTCGCCGAAGAAGATGGATCGCTCGGTGACCCGCCGCATGATGATGCCGTGCCGGATGGCTGCGTAGGCGATGTGCCAGGTGAGGTCCCCCGGAGCCCGTCCTGACGCCTTGGCGTAGGACTCGCTCACATCGGACGGCCGGAACATGTCCGGAAGCCCGGGTGCGCCGAGCTGCACGGCCAGGTCCTGGAAGAAGAGGTGAAGATAGCACATCCACCCGAGATCGACCTCGGGCGGGGCCACCGCAGCCATCTCCCAGTCGAGCACCGCCACGACCTGGTGGTCGCGGAACATCATGTTCCCGATCCGGCCATCGCCCCACGAGAGCGCATCGGCACTCACATCGGTGGGGAGGTTGTCGATCAACCAGGTGAAACACTCTTCCAGTAACGGTGACGGGGCATCCCCCACCACCCAGTCGTGATACGACCGCCAATGGTCGAGGCTCCGCTCGAGCGAGGTGGCACCGCGACCGCGATGTTCGAGGAATCCGAGGTCGTGCCGCTCGGGGGTGATGGAGTGGATTCCGGCCAGAGCCCGGATGGCCGATTCCTGCAGGGTGCGGCGATCGGCTTCACTGCTGTCGAACACCCAGTTGTCGCCAAAGGTGTAGGGCAGGACGTCCGGCGGCACCAGCCCGTCGACCCGCCCCATCACGAAGAACGGGCCCCCGAGGATCTCGGGATCGGGTTCGTACCAGTGTGACTCCGGTACGGGGACCGAGGTGTGCTCCTGCACCAGCTTCATCACCTTGAACTGCATGTCCAGGTCGTAGGTGGTGAACACCGGGTAGGCCGTACTGGGAGGTTCGATGCGTGCCACCAGACGGTGGTCGACGGGCCCGTCCCCTTCGTCCCAGAGAGCCGTGAAGAGGAGGGTCTCCGAGGACATGCCGTTGCCCTCGGGACTGGTGACCTCCGTGATCACCGGTTCGCTGCTGGCCGGCAAGGTGTCGGCCAGCCACCGCTGGAGCTGCTCGGCCAGCTTCTTCGGGTCGCGGGTCGACGTGGTGATGCGTTCGGGGTCCATCTCGACCCGACCCTCCGCCGAAACCGCGCCTGATGATGCCTTCGGACCCATGCTTTCCCCCCGAATTCGTCCGCAACTGCTGCGGGCCAGTATCGCGCCGTGTCCACCCGCGCCGTGTCGTAGTTTCGATGCGCTCAGGCGGGCAAGACGGGCTCAGCGGGCCGCGGTGATCTCGCTGACGACGGTCCGGGCCTCCGATTCGGTGAATCCCGCGACGGTCACCTGTCCACTGACCGTGGTGAAGTAGAGGGCGGTCGGCTGGATGAGCTGCTCGCTCACCACCTGCGCGTTCACGTCGACGGCGACGAAGGCGTGGAACTGGGTCCTCGCCAGCTCGTTCCATGCGGCAGTGCCGGCACTGGTCAACGTGATATTGACCAGCCACCCGCCGTTCCCGACCTGGGCAGAAGCCGACTGGACGGACGCTCCGGTCAGGCCGGCCGGACCCAGTACGAAGCGACCGGCTGCCGGAGTCGGCGGCGCAGCAGGGAGCAGGACCGTGGCCGTAGCGGTGTCGTTGGCGGGGGTCGTGGACGGGTAGGCGGCGAACTGCGCGTCCGGTGGAATGCTCGTGTTGCTGGTGTAACCGTCAGGATTGCTCGAGCTGGGGGTCACCACGAGATTGAGAACGGACAGCTGGGACGCTGCCGCGCAGGGCGGCAGGGCACCGGCGGGAGGGGACTGTCCGGCGGCTCCGGCGTAGTCGGGAGCTGCACAGAGCACGGGCCGCACGGAGAACACGGCGGTCCCGGCCACACCGCCGATGGTCGAGGCGGTGCTCCCGGTGGTCCCGGTGGTCGAAGGGGGCGCGGCTGAAGAGCAGCCGGCGAGCAGCACTCCGATGCCCGTCACCATCACCGTCGCCATCTTCGCCTTCAACTCCGCCTCTCCTTCCTCGCAGGTCACGGACACTAGCTGCGTATCCGGAGCTCGAAGCGCATGCCGTTCCGAGACCCGCGGCGGCGCGGTCCGCGTTCCTACTCGACGAGGGGAAGCGGTCGGGCCTCCGCTGCTGCCTGCCGGGGGCCGCCGTCGGCCGTCCAGCAGACCACCACCTGTGCCGGAGGAGCGATCCGCCGGTGCAGCAGCGCCAACCCCACCGCGGCCCTGAGTCCGGGGGACCAGGCGACGGAGGTCAAATGCCCGACCTCGAACTCACCGTCGACGGTCAGGACTGCGGCGCCGGTCGGCGGCAGTTCGTACCCCGCGCTTCCCTCGACTCCGCCGGGCGCGCCGGCCCCGAGCACCAGCCCACTCATCTTTCGGGCAACCTTGGAGCCCCGGGCGTCGAGTCGGGCCACCAGCTCCTGGCCGGTGAAACAACCTTTGGTGAACGACACCGTGCGCTCGACCAGCCCGACCTCTGCGGCGATGGTCGAATCGGTGATCTCCCTTCCGTTCACCGGCACGCCCGCCTCGATCCTCACTGCTTCCCATGCCGCATCCCCGCACCGGAGCACGCCCGGGTCGACCCAGCCGTCGATCGGGCCTCCGGGCGCGGGTGAGGGTCCGACCAGGTCGAATCCAGACAGGCCCGGCCACTCGACCGGCAGGCGCAGCACCCCGTCGGGACCCACACCGGCACCGGTGCCGGGATCAGCACCGTCTGCGGGCAGGGTCACCGCCCATCCGTCGGCCTCAGGTCCGCGGATCGCCACACAGCTCCACGGGAGCGGCTCGATCTCCACCTCGACCCGGAGCCGGAACCGCTTCAGTCGTGCATCGACGACCTCCCCGTACCCCGCGTCGGTGTCGATGATGAAGACATCGGCGGCCCTCCGGGTGACCCGGACCAAGGCATCGATCTTCCCCTGCGGGCTCAACAGCAGCGCGTCCGCGGACCCTCCGATCGGCATGCCCTCGACGTCCTGGCTGCACTGGCCCTGCAGGTACGAGGCGGCGTCAGCACCGGACACGGACAGCACGTCCCTGTCGAGCTGGTGGGCACCCACCCCGTGGCGAAGGGCCTCGTACTCGGCTCCGAGGTTCGTCGCGGCGCCGGTCACGCGGTCACCCGTTCACCGCGGTGCCGTCGCGGCTCGGGCCATGGCCACCGCCGACAGGATGGCCGCTGCCTTGTGGGCGCACTCGGCATTCTCCGAAGCCGGATCGCTGTCGGCCACGATGCCCGCCCCGGCCTGTACCGACGCGGTCCCGTCCGGACCGACGGTCATGGTCCGGATGGCGATGGCGGTGTCGAGATTGCCCGAGAAGTCGAGATACCCCACAACCCCGCCGTAGACGCCACGCCTGGTCGGCTCGAGATCGTCGATGATCTCCATCGCCCGTACTTTCGGGGCACCGGAGAGGGTTCCTGCCGGGATGGTGGCGCGCAACACGTCGATCGGTCCCCTGCCCGGGGCCAGTTGGCCCGACACCTGGGAGGTCAGGTGCATGATGTGGCTGTAGCGCTCCACCACCATCATCTCGTCGACCACCTCGGTCCCGAAGCTGACCACCCGGCCCACGTCGTTGCGCGCCAGGTCCACCAGCATCACGTGCTCTGCAACCTCCTTCGGGTCTTCGACGAGCTCGCCGGCGAGCCGGCTGTCGTCCTCGGGAGTCGCCCCCCGGGGGCGAGATCCGGCGATGGGCCGCGAGATGACCGTTCCGTCGCGGAGGCGCACCATCGGTTCGGGGGACGCACCCACCACGGTCACCTCGGGGAAGCGGAGGAAGTAGAGGTAGGGGCTCGGATTGACCAGGCGGAGGACGCGGTAGACGTCGAAGGGATCCGCACCCAGGGAGCCCAGGTCGAATCGTTGCGACAGGACCACCTGGAAGATGTCCCCGGCCGTGACGTGCTCCTTGGCGGCCCGGACCGCGTCCTCGTAGAGCGAGTCGGACATCGTGCGTCGCACATCTGCAGGGGTGTCGACACGCTCGGGCAGGAGGCGTGGCGGTTGGTCCACCGGGCGGAAGCAGTCGGCGGCCAGCTGATCGAGCCGGGTCTCAGCCGCGTGGTGGGCGGCATGGAGATCGTCGACTCCCCAGTCCCGGTCGATGACCACGTTGTCGATCAGCACCACCCTCTGGCGCCAGTGGTCGAAGGCGGCCAGCTGGCCGATGACGGCCAGGATGGCGTCGGGCTGGCCCAGGTCGTCGTGGGGGGCGTTCGGAAGGTGCTCCACCTCGCGCACCACGTCGTACCCGAGATAACCGACCAGTCCGGCATGCAGCGGGGGCAGGTCCGCCAGCTCCGGTGATTTGAAGGCGCCCAGGATCGCCTCCAGGGCGGCCAAGACTCCCCCGGTCCCGCTGACCCCGTTGCCGGTCACCGCATCGAGGTCGAGGGTGCCGTCGGTGGTCACTACGCCGCCGCGGGAGGTGACGGTGGCCAGGGGATTCCTCCCGATGAAGGAGTACCGCCCCCACCGTTCGCCGCCCTCCACAGACTCGAGCAGGAACCCCGTGGTGTCCCCGCTGCCCACGATCTGCAGGAAGACAGCCACCGGGGTGATGGTGTCGGCCACCAGTTCGCGCCAGACCGGGACGATCCGGTGCTTGGATGCCAATGCCACGAAGCCGGATGGTCCCGGGCCGGTCGGGTCGTGCTCCAACGCCAGTGTCATCGATCCGACGTCGTGTCGCCGAAGGAGCGGTAGAAGCAAGTGCGGTGACCGGTGTGACAGGCCCCCGCTCCCTCCTGGTCGACCTCGATCAACAGGGCGTCACCGTCGCAGTCGTAGTGGACGCTGCGCACGTACTGGCGGTCGCCCGAGGTCTCGCCCTTGCACCAGTACTCCTGTCGGCTACGGCTCCAGAACCAGGTCCTTCCGGTGTCGAGCGTGCGGTGGAGGGACTCGCTGTTCATCCAGGCGAACATGAGGACGGCACTGTCGGAGGCGTCCTGGACGATGGCCCCGACCAGACCGTCCCCGTTGAAGGTGATCCGATCGAACTCGGCATCGGTAAAGGCGATCGGGGTGGCCGTGTAGGCGGTGGTGTCGTTCGTGCCGGTGTTCACGAGAGGTGCTCCCTGGTGCGTGTCGTTGCTGTCGTCTGGATCGTCGTCCGGGTCGTCTTGCAGGTCGTCATCTGGGTCGTCGGACAAGGTGGGTCGTCGGAGCGGAGCAGAGCGGCTGCGGGGCGGATACCGCTCGATGCGGCGTGTCCGGTGCCCGGCCTCGGGAGTCATGTTCAGAGATAGAGACCGGTCCCGCCGTCGATGCGGGTCGCGGCGACCGCATGGATGTCCCGCTCGCGGAGGATGATGTACTCGTCGCCCTGGACTTCCACTTCGAACTGGTCCTCGGGGTTGAACAGGACGTTGTCCCCCGCCTTGACCGATCGGACGTGGGGGCCCACGGCCACCGTCTCGGCCCAGGCGAGCCGCCGCGACACCTGGGCAGTGGCCGGAATCAGGATCCCCGCCCGTGAAAGACGCTCGCCCTCCGACGGCCCCACCTGGACCAACACCCGGTCGGCCAGAACGGTGATGGGCAGCTGGGCCCGGCTCCCGTCCCCGTTTTGGCTGGTTGCTGGAACTTCTGACGTCGTGGAAGCCACGATCTCAGGCTACCGCAGGGGTGATGGGGCCCGGCCGGAGCCGACTGAGCCGACTGAGCCGACTGAGCCAGCCCAGCCGACTGAGCGGGTCGGAGGGCCCGGGATAGGCCGGGATGACCCGTTCGGGCGAGGCAGCGGCTGCGGTCACAACGAGTGCAGTCAGGAGGGTGACGAGTCAGGAGGGTGACGGCGGGCGCACCGACACCCCCGCCAACTGCATGTACGCCTTCGCCTCGCCCACGGTGAACTCACCCAGATGGAAGATCGACGCGGCAAGCACCGCATCGGCGGATCCCTCCAGGGCTCCCTCGACCAGGTGGTCGAGCGTCCCCACACCGCCCGATGCAACGACCGGCACCGGGGAGCGCTCGGCGATCGTGCGGGTCAGCTCCAGGTCGAACCCGTCGCGGGTGCCGTCGCGGTCCATCGAGGTGATCAACAACTCTCCCGCTCCGACGGCCGCGCACTGCTCCGACCAGGCCACGGCGTCCACGCCGGTGGGCGTCCGGCCGCCGTGGGTGAACACCTCCCATTCCGTTGCCTCGCCCGATGCCCCTTCCGGTCGGCGTCGGCGGGCGTCGACCGCCACGACGACGCACTGGCTACCGAACTCGTCGGCCAGCTCGGCGATGAGAGCTGGCCGGTCCACCGCTGCGGTGTTGATACCGACCTTGTCCGCTCCGGCCCGGAGCAACTGCCGGGCATCCTCGACCGAGCGCACCCCTCCGCCTACGGTGAAGGGGATGAAGACCACCTCGGCGGTCCGCGAGACGACGTCAACCATCGTCCGGCGGTTGTCCGAGGAAGCAGTGATGTCGAGGAAGACCAGTTCATCGGCACCCTGGGCGTCATAGCGCGTCGCCAACTCGACCGGGTCGCCGGCGTCGAACAGGTCGACGAACCGGACGCCCTTGACCACCCGACCTGCGTCCACGTCCAGGCAGGGGATCACACGGACCGTCCGCAAGCCTCCACCCCCTCTGCCACGGTCATCCGGCCGTCGACCAGAGCCCTGCCGGCGATCACACCACCGAGCCGCCGTTCCCCCCGGCCACCGGCAGTCTCCGGCGCTTCCACCCGGACGACCAGGCCGGCAAGCGCCTCTATGTCGGCCACCGACCCCACGCCACCCGAGGCGATCACCGGGAGCACCGTCCGCTGCAAGACGGCCCGCAGTCCGTCGAGGTCTGGGCCGGAGAGCATGCCGTCGCGATCGATGGCGGTCACGATCACTGCGGCCAACTCCACGTCGCCCAACTCCCCCAGGACATCGGAGACCGTGCGGCCACTCCCCTCTTCCCAGCCCCGGATCGCAACCTCCGCACGACCGTCCGTACCCTGGCGGTAGTCGAGGCCGAGAGCAACCCGACCGGGAAACCTGGCTGCCGCCCTGTGTGCCAGCCCCGGGTCCTCGAGGGCAGCGGTGCCGAGGATCACCCTGCTGATGCCGCCGTCGAGGAGCTCTTCGATATCCCCTTCCGAACGAACTCCCCCGCCGGTCTCGACCGGCACACCCACGGCGGCGGCAATGGCCAGCACCGTCGGACGATTCACCGGCCGGCCGGAACGCGCCGCATCGAGATCCACCACGTGCAGCCACGGAGCACCGGCATCGGCGAACCGGGTGGCCAGGGCCACCGGGTCTCCGTACTCGCTCTGCCTGTCGAAGTCACCCTGCTTCAGCCGGACGGCGGAGCCACCTCTGATGTCCACAGCCGGATAGAGGTCCATCAGGCACAGGCCTCATCGACGCGGCGCACGAAGTTGGCCAGGATGCCCAGTCCGACCGCCCCCGACTTCTCCGGGTGGAACTGGGTTCCCCACAAGGCGCCCCGCTCGGCCGACGCGGTGATCGCGCCGCCGTACTCGCAGGTGGACGTGGTGTCAGCCGTCCGCTCGGGGGCGTACGAGTGGACGAAGTAGACCCACGCCGGATCAGGCACCCCGCCAAGGAGGCCCGAGTCGCATCCGTCCGCGATCTCGACCACGTTCCACTGCATCTGGGGATGCTTGACCCCGTCCGGTAACCGCCTCACCGTGCCGGGCAGGATGCCGAGGCCCGATGCAGAGGGATCCTCGTCGGAGCCCTCGTACAGGAGCTGGAATCCCACGCAGATGCCCAGGAACGGCACGCCGCGGCCGATGGCGAAACGCGCGGCGCCGTCCAGCCCGCTCATCCTCAAGGCCTGGGCACAACGCCCGAAGGCTCCCACCCCGGGGAGCACCACGCCGTCGGCCGTGGCGGCGCGTTCGGGGTCATCGATGAGCTCGGCCTCGGCCCCCAGGTGCTGGAGTGCCTTCTCCGCGGAGCGCAGGTTGCCGATGCCGTAGTCGAGGACGGCGATCACTGGCGCCGGGACGGCCGAGGGACGTGCCGTCCCCTCCGAGGTGCACCGCAGGACACGGCGATTACAGGGCGCCCTTGGTGGACGGGATGCCGCCACCCTCGACCCGGACCGCATCCCGCAGGGCCCGCGCCACCCCTTTGAATGAAGCCTCCACGATGTGATGGGTGTTCTTTCCTGATATCAACCTCAAGTGGAGGGTTAGACCTGCCGAAGTGGAGAAGGCTCTCCAGAACTCCTCGGCCAGCTGGGGATCGAAGGGCGGGGTGCCCAATGGAGTGGTGTCCGGGGGGAACTCGATGCCGTAGGCCAGGTACGGGCGCCCGGACAGGTCGAGGGCCACCTCCACCAGTGCCTCGTCGAGCGGGAGGGCAATGGAGCCGAAGCGGCGGATGCCTGTCTTGTCCCCCAGGGCCTCGGACAGCACCTCGCCCAGGGTGATGCCGACGTCCTCGACTGTGTGGTGGGCGTCGACTTCGAGGTCACCCACGGCGGAGACGGTCAGGTCGAACCCGCCGTGGCGCCCCAGCTGGCTGATCATGTGGTCGAAGAACGGCAGACCCGTCGACACCTCGTTGGTGCCGCCACCGTCCAGGTCGATGGTCACGTCGATGGTTGTCTCCTTGGTCGCCCGTCGGTTCGTCGCCGTACGGCGGGTCGGGGACGATGCCGGGGACGGTTCCGGTGTCGGCGCTGGGCTCGGTGTCGGTGCGCTCATTGAAGGCTTTCGCTCAGTGCGGCCAGGAACCTGTCGTTCTCCGATGGGAGCCCCACCGTCACCCGGAGGCAACCGGTGAGGCCTGGCCACTTCGAACAGTCTCGCACGAGCACCGATGCGCCGAGGAGGTCAGTCCACACGTCGCGGGCCTCCTTCCGCAACGGCCGGAAGAGGATGAAGTTGGCGTCCGATGGCCAGGTTTCGACGGGCAGCGCGGCAAGCGTGGCCGCCATCCGCCCCCGCTCCTCCCTCACCATCGCCACCCGGTCCTCCATCTCGTCGACGAACCGGAGGGCCAGGCGCCCAGCCAACTGCTTTGCCGCGTCGAGGTGGTACGGCAACGTCACCATCTCACAGGCCCGGACTACCTCAGGGTCTGCGACCAGGTACCCGAGCCTCGTCCCGGCCATCGACCAGGTCTTCGAAAACGTCCGGACCGCCGCCGTGCGCTCCGCCCCCGGGCCCCTGCCACGCAGGATCTCCAATGCCGACGACGGCGCGAACTGCCCGTACGCCTCATCCACCACCACCAGGCCGGGGGCCATGGCCACCACCGCCTCGATGTCGGCCAGCGGATCGGCCCTGCCCGTCGGGTTGTTCGGCGAACAGAGGAAGGTGATCACCGGATCGCCGGCACCGACCACCCTGCGCACCTCGCCGAGGTCGAGTTCGAAGGCATCGGACCGGCGTCCTGCCACGACCTCGGTCCCGGTGATGCGTGCGATGTGGCGATGGAGTGTGTACGTGGGCTCGAAGAGAGCTACGGCGCGACCCGGTCCCCCGTAGGCCAACAACAGCGATTGCAGCACCTCGTTCGACCCATTGGCACAGAAGACCTGTTCGGGTGGCACGCCATGGCTGTCGGCCAACCCTCGGCGGAGTTCGGTGGCCTCTCGATCCGGATACCGGTTGAATTCGATGCGGGCGATTCCGGAAAGCAACGCCTCGTACCACCCAGGCGGGGGCGGTAGCGGCGACTCGTTGGTGTTGAGGCGGACCTCGACGTCGACCTGTTCCGAGTGGTAGCCGGTCAGGGCCGCCAGGTCCGGGCGCACGGGAGGGAGGCCCAGGTGCCCGCCCGTGCCACGGCCTACCGGGGCCATCGCAGGCGCACCGACTGGGCATGGGCCGGAAGGCCCTCGGTCTCGGCCAGGGTCACGACGTGGGGCCCGAGGACCTCCAGCGCCTTGTCGCTGACGCTGACGGCATGGATGTGCTTCTGGAAATCATCCACCCGGAGGGCACTGGCGAAGCGCGCGGTCCGATTGGTGGGCAGCACGTGATTGGGGCCGGCCAGGTAGTCACCCATGCTGGCCGGCGAATTCGGCCCGAGGAACACGGCCCCGGCCGAGGTCACCTGGGACAGCAGCGACTCGGCGTTGCCGGTCAGGATCTCGAGGTGCTCCGGCGCCACGATGTTGGCGATGGCGATCGCCTGCTTCGGACCGTCCACCAGCACGGCGAAGCCGCCGGCACCCAGGGTCGCCTCGAGGTCGGCACGTCGCGGGGATTCCTTCACGATCCGATCGACATGCGCCGCGACTGCCTCCGCGACCGCTTCCGACCAGGTGATCAGCCAGGCCATGCCGTCCGGCCCGTGCTCGGCCTGCACCACCAGGTCGATGGCGGCCCACTCGGTGGGGGTGTCGGGGCCGGCGATCACCACCACCTCGGACGGCCCCGCGAATGCCGAGGTCACGCCGACGACTCCGGAGACCTGGCGCTTGGCCTCAGCCACATACCGGTTGCCCGGGCCCACGATGACATCCACCGGATCGATGGACTCGGTGCCATAGGCCATGGCCGCGATGGCTTGTGCGCCGCCCACGCAGAAGACCTCGTCGATACCCGCTACCGCCGCTGCCGCCAGGGTGGCATCGTCGATGTGGCCATCGGGCCCGGGAGGGACGCAGAGCACGATCTCCTCCACGCCGGCGACGTGTGCCGGGACGGCGCACATCAGCACCGTCGACGGGTAGCGGGCGCGTCCACCGGGTGCGTAGCAACCGGCACGCCCCACCGGCCGGACCAGATGGCGGACCCTGATCCCACCGGAATCGAAGTCGTCGGCCGCCGCAGCTGCCGATTCGTGGGCGTGGTACGCCAGGATCCGGTCATGGGCGATGTCCAGCGCATCCTGGAGCTCGGACGGCACGCGCCCGAGAGCCGCCCCGATCTCCTCAGCGGGGACCCGCAGCTCGTCGAGATCGACGCCATCGAACTTCGCCGTCAGGCGGCGCAGAGCGGCATCGCCACCGGAGCGCACCTCGCCGATGATGGCGGCCACTGCTTCGGACGAGCGTTCCTGCTCGTCCGTCGGGCTCGGCACCGCCGCACGCAACGCCTTGCGATCGCCGGTGAAGCCGCGGAAGTCGAGGCGACGAAGGGCCATGGGCCGTCGATGCTATCGGAACCGGATGGAGGGCCGTCCTCGAAGAGCGGTCGCAAAGCGGCGAGGAACGGACCTCGGGTGGCGGGCGGAGCGGGCGGCCCTCGGTGGTCCCCGGCGGGCGGAGCGGGCGGCCCTCGGTGGTCCCGGGCGGGCGGAGCGGTGCAATGATCGGTGGATGGCCGCCAGCTCCGCAGAACTCTCCTCCCTCGCCACCGCACTCGACGAGTTGACCCGCCGGGTGACCGTGCACGCCGACGCAGCCAATGCGGCGAAGGACGAGGAGACGGCCCGAGAGCTGTTCGCCATCGAACGCGCCCTCAACAGCGCAAACCGTAGGATGGCCAGACTCTCCCTGGCTCTGGGCCGCAGATGACAGCGCCGACCGGATGGAGCTGCCGTCAACGATCTCACACCGACCCCGGACGCGACGAAGGCACCCCAAAGGGTGCCTTCGCGCGAGCGGGCCGGGCGGCGGATCCCGAACTCCGCTCTGCGCGAAACCGATTGGCGGGAATCGGTTTCGACGGCAACAGCACACCACGTTTTTCGGACGGATTCCAGTCAGCGGTGCGGATTTCACGCCCCACCCGGAAGCGGACAACGGTTAGGAATCCGAAATACCAGGTAGATGCTTCGGTTTCGTCGATTCGCCGTCCGGATGCAATCAAAGCCCTGCCTCCGCCGATAGCAGAACACCCGTCAGGAGGCGCCTCTCGCGACTCCCTTGCTGCGGGGGGCATTCCGGCCAGCCAGAGCTTCAGTTGGCGCAGACGGACAGAAGTCCGAGAGAACGCAGCTGTCACAGCGAGGTGAGCGCGCCTTGCAGGTGGCTCGGCCGTGCAAGATCAGTCGGAGGCTGAAGGCGCCTCGCTCGGAGGCCGGGATCATGCGGTTGAGGACCGTCTCGACCCGAACCGGGTCGGTCTGGTCGGTGAGGCCCAGGCGGAGTGACAGCCGTTGCACATGGGTGTCCACCGGCAGACCGGGCAACCCGAAGGCGACGCTACGCACCACATTTGCCGTCTTGCGACCGACTCCGGGAAGTGTCACCAGCTGATCGAGGCGCGATGGGACCTCACCACCGAATCGCACGACGACGTCCTGTGCCATCCCCACCAGGTTTCGGGCCTTGGCCCGGTAGAACCCGGTGGAGCGGATCAGTTCCTCGATCTCCGACAGATCTGCCGAGGCCAGCGCCAGGGCGTCGGGAAAGCGGGCAAAGAGGGCGGGCGTGGTCATGTTGACCCGCTCGTCTGTGCACTGAGCCGAGAGAATGGTCGCCACCAGCAGTTCGAACGCATCGGCGTGGCGGAGCGCGCACAGCTCCCGTGGTGAGCCGGGGTACTCCATGCCCAACCGCTCGTTGGTCACCCTCGCTCGTCCGGCGGGTGTCCGTGGTCGGGCCATGGCCCGGACACTACCGGTAGCTTGTTGTGGATGATGAGCCTCGACATTGCGGTGGTGACGGCGCCGGATGGACACGTGGTGGACGAGATCGACGAACTACTCAGCCGGGTCACCAAGGCCACAGGCCACGATGCTCTCAGTGAGCACAAGCGGGAGGCGTTGAGACGTACCGTCGATCGTACGGATGCGTCAACAGGAGACCCCACTCTCTCCGTCGGCGTCCTCGCCCGTCTGGACTCAGAAGTGGACCGAGGCGGTCCACGCCCCCCAAAAGGCCTGATCGGATACGCACAGGTGGTCGGGAAAACCCACTCGGGACCGTTCGCGGTCGAGCTGGTGGTGGATCCGGGGTTCGCGGCGCCGGCAGTGGGTGACGCCCTCCTGGGAACAGCTCTTGACGAGCTAGCCCGGGCGGGCGGCGGAACCGTGCGGCTGTGGGTGGCACGGGCTTCCACGGCCGACGATGCGCTGGCAGCTGCCCACGGATTGCGGATCGAGCGCAACCTCATCCAGATGCGGTGCAAGCTGCCGCTCGACACCAGCGAAACCACCCGACCCGACCTGCCGGTTCCGACCCGGAGCTTTCGGCCCGGTGTCGATGAAGCGGCATGGCTGGCCACCAACAATAGGGCGTTTGCGGGCCACCCCGAGCAG
Source organism: Acidimicrobiaceae bacterium (assembly GCA_003138855.1). Taxonomy (GTDB): domain Bacteria; phylum Actinomycetota; class Acidimicrobiia; order Acidimicrobiales; family RAAP-2; genus Bog-756. The sequence goes on from PLHF01000045.1 coordinate 78,079, forward strand.
GGCCGGTGGGAGATGGCGACACTGCTCGAGCGGGAGAAGGAGCGGTGGTTCGATCCGAGTGGCTTCCTCGTGGTCGAAGAGGGTGGGCGCATCGCCGGCTCGTGTTGGACGAAGATCCATGCCGATACCGATCCGCCGATGGGCGAGATCTACGTCATCGGCGTGGACCCGGACTTCCACGGGCGTGGATGGGGCCGTGCCCTGACCCTTGCCGGCCTGGACTGGCTGGCCGGGGCGGGCATGTCGGTGGGAATGCTCTACGTGGACGCTGCCAATACCGCAGCCGTCTCGCTGTACCGTTCGATCGGCTTCGCCGAGGATCATGTGGATCGGTCCTATTCGGGTTGGTTCGACCCGGCCTGAGGAACGGCTGACCGCGATGTCGACGGTCCCTGCGACGAGACCCGGGTGGTCCCAACCGGACCGCTCACTCTCCGCCGAACAGCTCCGGGACCTCGGAACGAAAGTCTCGGTCCGCCGATCCGGCGAGGCCCGGCGATGGACCGCCGGGTCCCTTCTGCGCAGCAGGCGGTCGCCACCTCCAGTTGCCCGGACCGCCATCGAGCCGGAATCCCTTGTGGGTTCGGAGATAGTGGTGGTGACCGCACAGACGCGCCAGATTCTCCAACGAGGCCGGTCCACCGGCGGCAAAAGGAACCACCCAGTGATCGATCTCCAGGCCGGCGGCCACGTCGCAGCCGGGGACGACGCAGATCGCGTCCCGTTCGATGAGTGCCGTCTTCAATGGAGCGGGAATCGATCGACCCAGATGGCAGACGGTGGTCACATTGATGCCGTTGGTGATGACAAGGTCGGTGATGGCATCGCCCATCAGGTCCCGGGCGACCTCGATGGGGACCGGTCCGACGCCGGGAATCTCACAGCGCTCTCCGTCACCCACGCTCCCCCGCCTGAGGGCCTCGAGATCAACCCGCAGGTGGACGGTGGCCTTGGGCTCGAGGACATGGCAGTCGGGGCCGGCGTCGTCATCGGCCCCATCGCCGGTTCCGCATCCCCCCTCCCTCGAGCGACGCGCCGACGTGGTCTGATCGGGAACGCTGATCCCCCGCCCTGTCACCAGCGCCACGAGGGCATCAGCGGCATAGGCGTCCCGGGACTCACGGATGCCGGCTGCTCTGGCCCGACGGAACGCCCGGTCGGACCCGGCGCTCAATGACGAGAGCACCGCCGCACCTGCATCGGGGGTGAGCCGGGCATCCAGCCGGAAGGCCCCATCGGCGTCCGTCCAGGTCCGGCAATGTCGTGCGGCCCGGATCCCTTCGTAGACATGGGCCGCATCGGTCTTCGACCTTCCCTCGGCCCTGGCCCGGAGGCATCGATCCCGAAGACGACTCAGGGTGTCCCCTTCTGCCACTTGGAGCAGCTCTCCTTCGCTGTTCGGATTGACCGCCACCGCACCGGCGACGGCCTTGGCACCCGACGGGGACAGCCTGCCGGTCCGGTAGGCCTCGTCCACGCCGGGGTGGGACTCGAGCGTCTCCCCCAGGCGCAGGAGCTCGACTGCGTTCCCCACGGACTCGCCAGTCACCCCTGCCAGCCGGTGCGCCGCTGACCGCTGTCCGGTCGTCCGATGGCAGTTGGCTGCAGCCGCCCGGGTTGCGGCAAGCGTCTTGCCAGCGGCGCAGAGACGTTCTGCCCGGGTGAACCAGGTCACCAGTCGGGCTGCGTCCTCACCGCCGTACCGGCCGGGCTCGAATTCCGACACGAAGCCGGCGATGGCGTCCAACGCATCCGACAGGGCTGATCCATCCAGCCGAAGGTGAGCCGGCTGGGTTGCCTGTGGCGTCCGTGGGGACTGGGGTTCCGGGTGGTGCGAGGCTGCCGACGCCATGTGGTAATCGTCCCAGGTGGGTGTGACGACCGGATCGCAGACATCCCATCCCCGGCAACCGGCCCGCTCGGCGAGACCCGGGTCAGCTTGCGCCCACGAGGTGGCCCACCAGGTAGGTGATCCCTGCAGCAGCACTGGAGATCAAGAGCTGGCGGCTGGCCGACCACAGCCAGGAACGACCGGTGAACACGGACAGGGCCCCACCCACGCTGAAGGCACCCACCGCGCCGAGAGCGACCGACCACAGCGTCGCTCTCGTTCCGTCCGTGAACAACCACGGCAGAAGCGGGATGAACGCCCCGAGGGCGAAGGTGAAGAACGAGGCGAAGGCGGCCTCGAGCGGTTTGCCGGTTTCCTTTGGATTGATGCCCAGCTCCTCGCGGGCGTGGGTCTCGAGTGCGATCTCGGGGTTCCGCATCATCTTCACCGAGAGCTCCTCGGCCAACTCGGCGTCGAGCCCGCGGCTCTCGTAGAGTGCGGCCAGTTCCTTGCGCTCGACTTCGGGTTCGTGCCGAAGAGCCTGTCGTTCGACATCCAGCTCGCGCTCCATCAGCTCGGACTGGGCTCGCATGGAGATGTACTCGCCCGTGGCCATCGAGAACGCGCCACCGATGAGCCCGGCCAATCCGGCCAGGCGGACCGCCCCTGCCGACGAGTTGGCACCGGCCATGCCGAGGATGAGGGCCACATTGGAGACCAATCCGTCGCTGATGCCGAACACGGCCGCACGCGCTCCCCCGCCATGCAGGTTCCGGTGATGATGCTCTTCCACGGCCACGAAGGAGAGCGTACCGACCCGACATCGATGAGGGCACGCTCACGACCGGTGGAAGGGAACCCTCATAGGACCGCCGAGGTATCCGGGTAGAAGCCCGACCCGCCCCGACCCGGGGGCGGGCCCTGGTGGGCACGGAGCGGCCCCTCCCACCCGGCGCGATCCGAGACGGTGCGCCCGGAGCGGGTGGTGTCCCGGGACCCGGATCCCGTACAGTCTGGGCCATGGCAACCACCGTGCAGGGCATCGATTCGTTCCGGGATCTGGTCGGGCAGCATCTGGGCTACAGCGAGTGGCATCGCATCGACCAGGACCAGGTCAACCTGTTCGCCGACGCCACCGGCGACCACCAGTGGATCCACGTGGATCCCGAGCGGGCGAAGAGCGGCCCGTTCGGCACCGCCATCGCCCACGGCTACCTGACGCTCTCCCTCGCGCCGGTGTTCCTGGGAGAGGTCCTGGTGGTGGAGGGCATCTCCATGGGCGTCAACTACGGCTGCAACAAGGTTCGCTTTCCCGCTCCTGTTCCCGTGGGCAGCAAACTGCGCCTGGGAGCCTCCGTGGCCGGCGTCGAGGACGTCTCCGGCGGAGTCCAGGTCGTACTGGATCTCACCCTTGACACCGAAGGGTCGACCAAGCCGAGCTGCGTCGCCCAGGTGGTCTACCGCTACTACCGGTGAGCCGGCCACCGAGCCGACCACTGACCGCTCGATCGGCCGCTCAGCCGTCGACCGCCGATCGGCGATCGACCTCGGGCAGGACCCTGCTCAGGCCACAGATAGGCCCCCTGGTCGGGCCCCTGTTGGCTTAGGAGTCGGGCCCCGATATCGGCCTGAACCGCCCGTCCCTCACCGTTGGGGACCGCGCTCGAACAATGCGAGCGATTACTCCTAGAGTGTGGGACATGGAGTTGCGGGTCGAACAGCTGTCCGTCCAGTCCGATGTCTCGGTTGACACGATTCGCTACTACCAGAGCAAGAGCCTGCTCGATCCTCCCCGTCGGGAGGGCAGGATTGCCTGGTACGACGCACGGCATCTCGAACGGCTGGGTCGCATCCGATCCCTTCAGAAGCGCGGCTTCACACTGGCCACCATCGCCCGGCTCGTGACCGGCGAACTGGACGCCGCCGACGAAGCACTGCTGGGAGAGCTGTCGGGCGTCCGTCAAGTGACCGGACGGACAGTGCGACAGGACGGGCGCGCTGACGACCCCGGAAGCCGACACGGCGGCGGCGGAGGGGACAGCGGGGCGGGCAATCCGGGCGCTCACACTGACGCCTACACGCTGAGCGAGCTGGCAATCGAGACAGGTGTCCCCCTGGCGCTGCTGAAGGCCATCGAGGCCGAGGGCCTGCTCATTGCCCGCCGCGTCAATGGCCAGGAGCGCTACACCTCCGAGGACGTGGCGGCATCGAAGGCCGGGCTCCTGCTTCTCGAATGGGGAATCCCCCTCTCGGCACTACTCGACCTGGCGCGACGTCACCACGAGGCGACCGAAGCCGTGACGAGAGAGGCGGTTGCCATCTTCTCCGTCTACGTGCGGGGACCACTGCGCGACGGGCAGCGCCGCGAGGCCGACGGCGCGCAACCAGACGGCAAGACGGCAGACGAATCGGCAGACGAATCGGCGGACGGCCCGGCCGACAGGGACACCGACAGGCTCCTCCAGGCCTACTCGGAGCTCCTCCCCGCCGTGAACGCCCTGGTCGGCCACCACTTCACCCGCACCCTGGTCAAAGCTGCCCTCGATCACGTGGAACTGGTCGGATCTGACGCGGAACGGCGCGCCATCTCGGACCACGCCCGGTTGGCCGAGTCGGGCGTCCTCGACGTCCTGGACGCGGAGAGCCCGGCGGAGAGCCCGGCGCCGAGCCGATGACCGGTGCACCGTCGCCCGATACGCACTCCGCCGGCACGGTGGCACCGGCCCGGGAGGCCGCAGCGCGGACGGCCGCAGCCCGGGCAGCGAGCGCCGATCTGCCCACCGGAGCAGAAAAGACAGCTCTCGTGCGTTCGATGTTCGACGCCATTGCTCCTCGCTACGATTTGGTCAACCGATTGATGACCTTCGGGCTCGACGTCAGATGGCGCAAGAAGTCGACTCGGGCACTGGGCCTACCCGAAGGCTCACGGGTGCTCGACCTGGCCTGCGGGACCGGAGACTTCCTGAAGATCCTCCGGGCGACTGGATTCCGGCCGCTCGGGATGGACCTGTCCTGGGGGATGCTGGCCGCGAATCGCAGCGGTACGCCCCTGGCGCAGGCTGACGGGACGTGGCTTCCGCTGGCCAGCGGCTCGATCGACGGGATCACCTGCGGATACGCCCTTCGCAACTTCACCGAGCTGGACAAGGTGTTCGGCGAGCTCGGCCGCGTCGTGCGACCAGGTGGCCGGATCAGCCTGCTCGAGGTCGCCGAGCCCGACCACGGACTCCTGCGGACCGGCGACCGCATCTGGTTCCACCGGGTCGTTCCCGTGATCGGCGGCTTGTTGTCCGATGGTGCCGCCTACCGCTACCTTCCCAAGTCCACGGCCTATCTCCCTACCACCGAACAGCTCCGGTCGATGCTCATGGACGCAGGGTTCTCCGCAGTCAACCGGCGGGCACTGTCGGGAGGGCTGAGCCAACTGATCACTGCGACCCGGAGAGGCCAGCCGTGACCGCCCCGATCCCGCTCGGGGCCTCGGGGCTGGTTGCCACGCGATTCCCACTCGACCCGGGCCCGGCCATCGATCCGTTCACCCTGGCCGGACCGAGCGGGATCGTCGTGCACACCGGAAACCGGGTCCTGGTCGGCCTGGGCACCGCCCTCACCATCCCCCTCGCGTCCGGCCTCGATTCCGACGCCGACATCAACCGGGTTGCCGAACTCCTCGCCTCGATCGAGTGCTCCGACCATCTCGACACCGGCGACGGGCCCGAGGGTGGGCGCAGCCCTGCAGGTGCAGGCCATGCCGTCGTCGCGTTCGGTGCCCTTCCCTTCGACCGGTCCGCACCCACCTCGCTGGTCGTCCCGGAGGTCCTCTACTCCTCGGATCACGAGGGAGGCGAGTGGGTCACCGTGGTGGGCACCGAGCGGGTCGTCCTGCCCGCCACCGGCGCCGGCCTCCGCTCACAGATCCTCGGTGGAAAGCTCCTCGGCGGCCTCTACCTGGGCGAGCAACGCGATGCGCTCGACCGCCCCGGTCTTCCCGAACAGATCCACCCACTCGCTTCCGACGACGACTTCTGCGCAATGGTGGCCAGGGCGATCGCGGCCATTGACAAGGGCGAACTGGTCAAGGTGGTGCTGGCCCGGCACGTCGATGTCATCATGAGCAAGGCCATCCGCGTGGATGACCTGCTCCGTCGATGGAGCCGGCTCGAACCGAACTGCACGATCTTCTCCCTGCCGACGGCGGAGGGGCAGTTCGTGGGCGCCAGTCCTGAGTTGCTTGTGGAGCGATCCGGCACCGACATCCACAGTCGGCCACTGGCCGGGACCACCGACCGGTTCAGAGGAGACGGCGGGAGCGCCCTGCCCGTGGAACTCCTCGAGTCGGCCAAGGACAGTGCCGAGCACCGCCTGGTGGTCGACGCCATCGAGCGGGCGCTCCGCCCCTTCACCTCCACCCTCGATGTACCGACGGAGCCGGATCTGGTGCATCTCCACAACATCACCCACCTGGGCACTTCGATCATCGGCCGGCTCGCCGGAGGTACGGACGACGACGTCCCGAGCGTGCTGGCACTGGTCGCTGCGCTCCACCCCACACCGGCCGTCGGCGGCGAGCCGGTCGCGTCGGCCCGGGCCATGATCGCCCGCTCGGAGCCCCAGTCGAGGGGCAGCTACGCGGGGCCGGTCGGTTACGTTGACGCGGCAGGTGACGGCATGTGGGTCGTGGGTATCCGGGCCATGACCATCAGGGGCCGCACTGCACGTCTGAGTGCAGGGGTGGGAATCGTGGACGGATCGGAGCCGAGCACCGAGTTGGCCGAGGCCAATCTGAAGTTCACCGCCGTCTTCGACGCCCTTGCCCCCGGTGCTCCGTTCTCCACGAGCGACAGGGCCGGGACCGATGCCGGCCCACGTGCCGCGGTCGGCTGAGGACGGTTCCGCCGAACGCCCCTCCCGATCAGGTGGCCGGCAGGCCGGACGCCGTGCGAGCGTAACGGCGGATCACCTCGGCGAGTGCCTCGGGGGCGTCGCGTGCCACGAAGTGGCCGGCCCTCGGGAACATGATCAGTTCAGCACCGGGGATGGCCTTCGCCAGAGTCTCCGCAGCCTCGGGGCGCACCACCAGGTCCCAGGCGCCGCCCACCACTGCTACCGGAACCGCCAGGTCGCCGAGCGCCGCTGTCACCGACGGCAGTTCATCCATCAGGGCACGCTGCTCGATCATGAAACTGCGTTTGTGCCGGCCGAGGGCACCCCGCTCTCCGCCCAGGACGGACTGGTCTGGTAGCGCAGTGGACAGTTGGTCGCGGACGCTCTCGGGGACGTAACGTACCAAACGCCTCATCCGGGGAAGCACCTCTCCGATCGCCAGCAGGCCGGCCACGGTCAGGACGTCGCGCAACCCGGGAACATCGAGCAGCCGGTCGATGGCGTCCACACTGTCCGGCGTGCATGCCGCGCCGACCAACACCAGGTTCGACACCGCCTCCGGATAACGGGTCGCCAATAGGACGGCCACCCCACCTGACCAGCTGTGTGCCACCACGGTGGCCGGCGTGGCCTTCCGGCTCTCGAGGAATTCGGCCATCAGCTCGGCGTTGTCGGCCAGCCCGCGTGCGGTCCCCGCCGTCGCGCCGTAGCCGATCCGGTCCGGAGCGAGGACCCGAACGTCGGGTTCGAGCAGGCGCGTCACCGGATCCCACGAAGCGCCGGTCCCCGGTTGGCCGTGGAGGAGCAGCACTGGATGCCCGGAACCTCGCTCGATGGAAGCCAGCATCACGACACTCTAGGACTGGGTCGAGACAGGGTCGACCGTACCGGAGGGGTCCGGCGGAGGAACGCCACCGGCCGTTCGGTCGGTTCGGTCGGTTCNNGGCGGATCGTACAGCGGCAGTACGACTTCGAACGTGGCCCCCTCCCCCACGGCGGTGACCACCGTGGCATGCCCCCCGAAGGTGCGGGCCAGGCTGGCCACGATGAACAGGCCCAACCCCGACCCGCCTTCGCGGCCCTCGGTGTCCCCCCGATAGAACCGGTCGAAGACGTGATCGGCCTGCTCGGCGCTCATCCCCGGGCCGCCGTCCCGAACCTGGAGCACGGCATGGTCACTCTCGACCGCAACGCTCACTTCGACCCGTGTGCCCGGCGGGGTGTGGGCCAGGGCGTTCCGGAGCAGGTTGTGGACCATCTGCTCGAGCCGGGCGTCGTCGCCCGCGACGGGGACCTCGGTCGACACGGAGAGCTCGATGGGACGACCGGCGTCGATGGTCCGGGCATCCGCAACCGCATCGGCAGCCACCGCTGCCAGGTCGACCCGGTAGCGGCCGGGCGCCGGGCCCTCGTCCTCCCGGGCCAGGATGGCCAGATCGCCCACCAGCACACCCATACGGGCCGCTTCCTTCTCGATGCGCGACAGCGCCCGGTCCCGCGCCGCCCGGTCGCCGAGGGCATCCTTGCGCAACAACTCCGCGTAGCCACGGATGGAGGTGAGGGGTGTGCGCAGTTCGTGGGAGGCATCGGCCAGAAAGCTGCGCAGCCGGTCCTCGGACCTGGCCCGTTCCGCGAATGCGGTCTCGATCTGGGCCAGCATGCCGTTGAGGGCCCGTCCCAACCGGGCGATCTCACTGTTGCCGTCCGCGAGCTGCACCCGCCGGGTCAGGTCCCCCGCTGCGATGGCGTCCGCGGCTTCGGTCATGTCCTCCAGCGGACGGAGGCCCAATCGGACCAGGAGGGTCATCAGGACCAGCAGGGCCACCAACAGCCCGAGGCTCACCGCCAGTTCGATGTTGCGGAGGGAATTGAGCGTGGCGTTCACCGAGTCGAGTCGGGTGCCGACCACCAGTGTCTCTCCGGGGAGCGCGGTGGCCTGGAGCCGGTACTCCTGCCGGCCCGGCCCGGCCATTCCCACGGTGATCGACGTCGAATCGGGCCGATAGACCTGGTCCGGCTTGGCAGGGTTGTCGAGATCCGGGGCCGGGCGGACCGGAAGCGGGTCCGGGAGGATCGGCCGAGGGTCGGGTTGGGTTCGGGATCCCGACGGCTTGGCCACCACCACCCGACCTGTCGGATTGATCAGTTCCACGTAGACGTCGGGGCTCACCCGCGATTGGACAGAAGCAGCCGTGACGACGAACCCGCGCTCATCGGCCCTGGCGACGAAGTCGGCCACCTGGGCACTGGCGGCATCGAGCTGAGCGTCGACCCGACCGAAGAGATAGGAGTGCAGTGAGGTGAGCGTGATGATGTCGACAGCTGCCAGGCCGAGCGCGACCAACACGATCATCGTGGCCACCAGACGACGGCGGAGCCTCACTGCTGGGCCTCCCGGAGGCTGTAGCCGACCCCGCGGATGGTGTGGATCAACGGGGGGTCGAAGCAGTCGATCTTCTTGCGCAGATAGGAGATGTAGATCTCCACGATGTTGGACTCCCCGATGAAGCCCTCGTCCCATACGGCATCGAGGATCTGGGTCTTGGAGAGCACTTGACGGGCATTGCGCAACAGGTGCAGGAGGAGGTTGAACTCGGTGGGTGTCAGCTCGATGGGCTGGTTCCCCCGCCAGACCTCGTGGGTGCGGACGTCCACAACCAGGTCGCGGAATCGCAGGATGGCCTGGTCGGCATCTTCCTCGAGGGTGCCGCGCCGCATCACGGCGTGGATCCGGGCGACCAGCTCGTCGATGCTGAACGGCTTGGTCACATAGTCGTCGCCGAGGGCCAGCCCGGCCACCTTGTCGGCGGTGGCATCACGGGCGGTGAGGAAGAGGACCGGGGTCGAGACCTGCTCGGCCCGGAGCCGTCGGCACACTTCGAGACCGTCGACGTCGGGCAGCATCACGTCGAGCACGATGAAGTCGTACCCTCCGACGCGAGCCTTGGCCAGTGCCTGTCGGCCGGTCGCTGCCTCCTCGGTGACGAACCCCTCGAACTGCAGCGCAGCGCACAGGACATCGGTGATGAAGGGCTCGTCGTCGACGACGAGGATGCGGCCGATGCCGGTCACCGGGCCGTCATCAGCTGTGCACGGGCTGCGTTCTGTTCCGCAGGCTTCCGACCAGCCGTTGGAGGCCCCACCAGGTCACCAGGCCCAGGGCTTCCACGACGATGAACATGGACATCTTGGACTCGCCCTCCACCCGGTCGATGAACCGGATGGGGATTTCGACCACGGCCGCACCGGCCCGCCTTGCCTCGTAGGTCATCTCGATCTGGAATCCATAGCCCTCGGCTTTGACATCGTCCAGGTCGATGCGTTGGAGAACCGAGGCGGAGTACGCCCGGAATCCGGCGGTCGAGTCGGCGACACCCAGTCCGAGCAGGGCCGAAGCATAGATGTTCCCCCCTCGGGAGAGCATGCGCCGGTGCCAGGTCCAGTTGGGGATCGAACCACCGGCGACATATCTCGATCCGATCACCAGCTCGTACCCCTCGGAGAGAGGCGCAACCAGCTCCGGTAGCGCCTCGGGCTCGTGGGACAGGTCGGCGTCCATTTCGATGCAGGCGTCGAATCCCTGATCGAGTCCCCACCGGAAACCGGCCCGATAGGCACTGCCGAGGCCCGACTTGTCGTGCCTCCGGAGGATCTCGATGTTGCCGAGCTCCTTGCCGATCGCCTCGGCGAGTTCGGCGGTCCCGTCCGGGCTGCCATCATCGACCACGAGCACAGTGGCGTCGGCCAGCGAGCTCCTGACCCGACGGAGGACATGGTCGATGTTCTCCACTTCGTTATAGGTCGGAAGCACTACCAGGACGTTCATCCCAGCAGCTTACGAGACCGGAACGGGGTGGACCGGGTCGGCCGGGGCCGCTGGATGGCGCTGCCCGAGAGGGGCTGGTCACGACTCGACGCTGGCCCGCTCCCCGAGGACCACCCCTCCTCCGGCGTCCGGTTCCGGGCCGTGGGGGCCCGGGGGGCGGCCGTCCTCCACGGGACCGGGCGCCCCGGTGGCCCTGGTGGCCCTGGTGCGCTGCCAGACCTCACGGAAGATCACCTGGATGGCCCCTCCCACCGGAATGGCCACCAGGGCGCCGCACAGCGCCCCCAGGGAGGATCCGAACACCCCGCCCAGGTTGGCTCCGACCAGTACGGTCAGCAGCACCCACAGCGGGTTCATCCGGACCGTCCGGCTCATCACCACCGGATAGAGGAAATGGTTCTCCACCAACTGGAAGCCGACGAACACGACCAGGGTCACCACACCGGCCGTCGGCGAATGGAGCAGGGCCAAGGCGACGCTGGGCACACCGGCGATGAGTCCCCCCACCAGGGGGATCATGGCCACCAGGGCTACCCACAAGGCGATGAGCAGGGCGAAGGGCACCCCCAGGATCAGCATGGTGAGCAGGATCACCACGCCGAAGAGCAGCGACATGGCGATGGTGCCCAGCACGTAGGAGGTCACCGATCGCGACACGCGATGGGCGACGTCCTCGATGATGTGCCTTCGGTCGGGGTTGAGGGCTCCCATCAGACCGGAGCGCAGCTTCGGTGCCTCCAGCAGCATGAAGAGCGAGAGAAAGGCGATAGTTGTGAGCGCCAGGATGGTCGAGAACACCGCCTTGCCCAGGTTGGTGCCGACGGTGAGCGCCGGCTTCCCGAGGCTGTTGGCGGCCGTCTTGAGCTTCGGGGCGTTCTTCTGCACCCACGACAGCAGTCTGAAGCGCTGGAGGGTGTGCGCGAGCCAGCCGTGCCCCTTCTCCACCTGATTGACCATGGTGGGGAGTCGTTCGGCGACGTGGGTCACCGAGTTGACCAGGGGATAGCCGAACAGGGCGAGGAGGCCGCCGAAGCCGAGCACGGCACAGGCGAAGACGAGGCCCACTGCCGTCCCCCGGCGCATCCGGTGGCGCTGGAGGAACGCGACCGACGGATCCAGCACCAGAGCGATGAATGCCGCCATCAGGGTCCACAGGATCACTTCCCTCAGGCGGCCGATGAGGCGGTAGAGGACCCAGGTGGCGATGACCACGGCGTCGATGGTCAGGATGGTCCGGAGGGGCACCCCCTTGGCCGAGGCGGCGGCGAAGAGGCGCTCGCGGCGGGGGGCGTCCGGACCGATCTCGCGGTCGAGTCGCTCCACGGGCGTCTCGCTGATGACCGTGGTCGGGCCGGGCGGCACCACGCGGGCGGCAGGTCCGTACGGGCTGGAGGAGACCGGATCCAAGGCCGACGAGGACCGGTCTGCCGCGGCCTCGGAGCGCCCCCCTGGCTTCTCCGCGTTCTCCACCACCTGTTCAGCATGTCAGGTCCGCGGGGCCGGGCGTGTCAACATGAGGGAGATGGCCGCCGACAAGCCAGACGAGCAACCGCACCGTCGGTGGTGGCACCGGGGGCCCTTCGTCCGTCGCGAGGTCCGCCTGAGCGTCGGGACGCTGCTGGTCTTCCTCTTCGTCTTCTACGTGGCGTTTCCGCTGCTGGCCAGCCATCGCTCCGAGTTCACCTCCCTCACCCACATCAACACCGCCTACCTGGCCCTCGGGGTGATCCTCGAGATCGCCGCGCTGGTGGCCTATACCCAGCTCACCCATGCTGTACTCCCGCACAGCGGGCCCAGCAGGTTCCGCCTGTTCCGGATCAACATGTCCACCCTGGCCCTCAGCCACGTCTCGCCGGGTGGCACTGCTCCGGGCGCGGCGCTCGGCTACCGGTTGCTCACCCAGTCAGGAGTGTCCGGATCGGACACCGGATTCGCCCTCGGGACCCAGGGCATCGGCTCGGCCGTGGTGCTCAATGTCATCTTCTGGTTCGCCTTGGTGGCGTTCCTCGTGGCCCATGGATTCCATGCCCCGTCCAGCCATCACGGAGGCCAGTCGCAGTCCGCCTCGATCCTGGTGATCGTTGCCGCCGGAGTCGGCGTGGTCCTGCTCGGAGCCTTCGGGGGCCTCTTCTACCTCTTGACACGCGGCCAGGAGCGGGCCAGCCGCATCATCCGGCGCGTCTCCGAGCGGATCCGGTTCCTCGATGCCGACCGGACGACCGCCCTGGTCGAGCGGCTGGCGCAGCGGTTCGCCGTCCTCATGGAGGACCGGCCCCTGCTGTGGAGGGCGGTCGGATGGGCCGCCGCAAACTGGCTGCTGGACGCCGCATCGCTCTGGGTCTTCGTGGCTGCATTCAGCCACTTCATCTCCCCGGTAGACCTTCTGACCGCCTACGGGCTGGCCAACATACTGGCTGCCATCCCGATCACCCCGGGGGGTCTCGGTGTGGTCGAGTTCGTGCTGGTGTCGATGATCACCGGCTTCGGCCCCACGGCCGGGCAGGCGTTGTCGGCAGTGCTGGCCTACCGGGCCGTCAACTTCTGGCTCCCGATCCCCTTCGGGGGGTTGGCCTACGCCTCGCTCGAGCTCGAGCGAAGGGCTCCTCACCACCGGCTCCGCGAGTACTTGCAGGGACGCGTCGACCTGCGTCACGAAAGGGCTGCACCGTCAGCCCCGCAACAGGCCGCCTCATCGACCCGGGCGTCCTCCCGGTTCAGCGGTGCTTCCGGCTCCAGCCCATCCACCGGCGGGGTCGCTGCTCCGCCGCCAACTCGGGAACAGCCGCCGGCGCCGGCCGTGATCCCAGGCGAGCTGCCTGGGTCTCATCGCGGCGATGCCGTAGGGATTCGAGGGCCTGTGCTTGGAAGTGATCCTGCAGGTTGAACCCGAGACTGCCGGGCCCTCGGTCCGGCGCCACCCGGTGCCAACTCCCGTCGCCCGAGAGCGTCCAGGCGTTGGCCTCGTCGCACAGGGCATCCTCCACGATTCCGACGAGGCGCCGCTGGATCCCGGGCTCATCGATGGGGACCACCACCTCCACCCGGCGATCGAGATTCCGCTCCATGAGATCCGGGGAGCCGAAGGACACCCTGATCGACCTGCCTCCGACGCCGCCGAAGACGAAGATCCGGGAGTGCTCGAGGTACCGGCCGACGATGGAACGAACCCTGATGTTCTCGGAGAGGCCGGGCAGCCCGGGGCGAAGACAGCACTTTCCTCGCACGATGAGGTCCACTGACGCCCCGGCCTGCGACGCCCGGTAGAGCGCGTCGACGATCTCCGGATCGGTCAGCCCGTTGGTCTTGAGGACGATGCGGCCACTGGCGCCGGCACGGGCCTCCTCCTCGATGGACGCGACCAGTGTGGAGCGGGTCGAAAAGGGCGACACCACCAGCCGGCGGAACTCGGGCGGGTCCCCCGATCCGGCGAGCAGATTGAACAGTTCGCCCACATCGGCACCGATGACCGGGTCGGCGGTGAGCAGGCCGACGTCCTCATAGGTGCCGGCCGTGTAGGAGTTGTAGTTTCCGCTTCCGATGTGGCAGTACCGGCGGATCTCGTTCCTCTCACGCCGCACGACGAGCGAGATCTTCGAATGGGTCTTGAGCCGGACCAGCCCGTAGACGACCTGTACGCCCGCCTCTTCGAGTGCACGGGCCCAGGCGATGTTGGCCTGCTCATCGAAGCGGGCCTGGAGCTCCACCACGGCCGTCACCTGTTTCCCCGACTGGGAGGCGCGGATCAGCGAGTCGACGATCGGGCTGTTCTCGCTCGTCCTGTAGAGCGTCTGTTTGATGGCCAGGACATCGGGATCCTCGGCAGCCAGGGCAACGAACGCCTGTACCGAGGTGGCGAACGAGTCGTAGGGGTGGTGGACCAGCACGTCGGCGTCGGCCACCACGGAGAAGATGTCCTCGTCACCCGCCAGCTGGGGAGGGGTGAGGGGGGTCCACGCCCGGGGCGAGAGCTCGGGGTGGTCCAGGTTCATCAGCGCCCGCAGCCCGCCGAGGTCCACCGGAACGTCGAAGAGGTAGACGTTGTCCTCCCGAACGTCCACTTCGGCGATGAGCATGTCGAGGAGGTCGGTGGAGATGCCGGAGGAGACCTCCAGGCGCACCGCCTGGCCGAACCGGCGCCGGTGCAGCTCGAGCTCGACGGCGGCCAGGAGGTCCCGTGCCTCGTCTTGCTCCACCGAGAGATCGGCATTGCGGGTGACCCGGAACACATGGTGCTCGGCAATGGTCATGGCCGGGAAGAGCGAGCCGAGATGGGCGGCGATGACCTGCTCCATCAGGATCATCCGCTCCCCGTCCGGGAGGACCACGAAACGGGGCAGCAGGGGCGGCACCTTTACCCGGGCGGTGCGCTGGTCGCCGCTGCCCGGATCTACCACGCGGACCACCAGATTCAGCGAGAGGTTGGAGATGTAAGGGAAGGGATGGCCCTGGTCGACGGCGAGCGGAGTGAGTATCGGGAAGACCTGCCTGTTGAACACCTCGACGAGATAGTCCCGGTCGTCATCATCGAGGTTGTGCCAGTCGGACACCACCACGCCGGCCTCTCCCAAGGCCGGTTCGACCTGCTCCGAGAAGATCCGGCCCTGCCATGCGACCAGCAGGGCAACCCGCTCGGTGATCGCCTTCAACTGGTCCGCCGGCCTCATCCCGTCCGGTGACCGGGTCCGCAAGCCGGCGGCGATCTGGTCCTCGAGCCCGGCTACCCGCACCTGGAAGAACTCGTCGAGGCTCTCGGAGAAGATGGACAGGAACTTCACCCGCTCGAACAACGGGATGCGGCCATCCGCCGAGAGCTCCAGCAGGCGGGCACCGAACTCGAGCCACGAGAGTTCACGGTTGATGAACCGCTCCGGGCGGGTCGAGAAGCGGCCGTCAGGATGCTCGGTTCCGGGTGCCGGGGCCTGACTCCCGGGCGCCGCCACCCCGGAGGGACCGGGCTCGAGCGCCACGGCCTGCACGGCCTGCACGGCCTGCACGGCCTGCACGGCCTGCACGGCCTGCACCGTCGAGCGGTTCGGCCGGCGCACCGGATCCGCGCTGGCCGGGCCGGTGAACTTGGGCGAATCCACCGACGTCCGAGAAGGAGCGCCGGTCGACCGGTCCGCCGTCACATCCGCCCCGTGTCCGTCATGGCAGCTCGGTCAAGGCAGATTTCATCGCCGACCCATCGTATCCCCGGGGGCCCCGGCCCGGCTCCGCCTCCGGACGGTCCTCCACCGGTAGGCTCGCCGCCGTGCCGGCTTTCACCTTGCGTGCCTCGAAATCGAAGCGGTCCCGGCGCGGGGTGAAGGCGCGCCGCCGCACCGAGCTCGGATTGCTGGCGGCCGCCTCGGTCATCGTCGTNNTGGCCCATATCGCCAACCGGCTCTTCGTCCCCGACGCGCTCCCGGTGATCCTGCCCATCGCCTTCCTGCTCAACGGGCTCGGCTACGTCATGATCCTCCGCATCGACCTCGCCACCGCCAAGAGCTACGCGCCGCTTCAGGCTGCGTGGACCGCCGCCGGGATCGGCGCCTACGTGCTCGTACTCCTCTTGGTTCGTCGGAGCCGGGACCTGGACCGGTACCGCTATCTGTTCCTGACCGTCGGCGTCGTCCTGCTGCTGTTACCACTCGTCCCCCACGTGGGGGCCAACATCAACGGTGCCCGCCTGTGGATCCATTTCGGCTCCTTCGAGTTCGAGCCGGTGGAGTTGGGCCTGATCGTGCTCTGCGTCTTCTTCGCTGCGTACTTCGCGGAGAAACGCGAGCTCCTGACCATTCCCACCGCCAGGTTGGGCAATCGGCTGTTCCTCGATCCCCGACCACTGGTGCCCATCGTGCTGGCCTGGGCGTTCGCCATCGGAGTCATGAGCCTCGAACATGACATCGGGTTCTCGGCCCTGTTGTTCACCCTGTTCATCGGCATGTTGTGGGTGACCACCGGGAGAACCGCCTACCTGGTGTTCGGGATCCTGCTGTTTGCCGTCGGTGCCTACGTCTCCAGCCGCTACTTCGCGCAGACCCATATCCGGGTGGAGACCTGGCTCGACCCCTGGAAGGTCATTCCGCCCTCCGATCCGGGCGGGCAGCTACGCGAGGCGTGGTACGCCCTGGGCAGCGGCGGAATCGGCGGTTCGGGCCTGGGCCTGGGGTTCGGCGCCTACAGCATCCCCAACGTGCGTACCGACTTCATCTTCGCCGCCATCGGGGAGGAGATGGGGCTGCTCGGCTCCACCATGGTGGTGGTGGCGTTCCTCCTGCTGGTGGGTGCCGGCCTGCGAGTCGCCCAGGCGGCGCGCTCGGAGTTCGCCAAGCTGACCGCCACCGGACTCACGATCATCATCGGGTTCCAGGCCTTCTTCATCATCGGTGGTGTGGTCCGCCTGCTCCCGCTCACCGGCATCACCCTGCCCTTCGTCTCCTACGGCGGTTCTGCCCTGATCGCAAGTTACGTGCTGATCGCCCTCCTCATGCGTATCTCCGACGAAGGAAGTGCCACCATCGACGAGGCCGAGCAGACCCAGTTCGAGCAGGACCAGCAGCGAAGGCAGCGGCTGCTCACCGGCTCGTGACCACTTCCCCCGGGGCCCCTGCGACCGGGTCCCACCAGGCGAGTGCTTCGCCGACCCGGCGCGCCGCAGCCTCAGACCGCCTGGGCGGCCGCCCCGGGTGGGGTCACGTCACCGAACGTCTCGAACAGCCGGCGGTCGATGAGGATGGGGACGGGCACCGGCTGGAGGAGCGCCACCGTGAGGCCATCGGAAGGTCGGCACGAGAGGACCGTGTGCCCGTTTCGGCCACGAAGGTCCAGCTCGGCGAAGTAGACGGCCCCACGGCGGCCGACCAGCCGCACAGCAACCACGTCGATGTCGAAGCTCCGGAGCACAGTGCTCATCAACTCCTGGGTGAGCGGCCGCGGGGTGGGAATCCGCCGCAGGGCGTGCGACAGGACGATGCCGTCCGGGAGGCCGATGGAGAAGGAGAGATGGCGCCGGGGTGACTCGGACTCCCGCAGTACCACCGTCGGATGCTGGTTGGGGAGGTCCACCGTCACCGACGACACCAGGGCCATCCGGAAGTCCGCCAGGTTTGGCGCGCCCGCAGCCGCCGACCCCTCGGGAGGGGTGACTGCCACGACGGACGCATCCTCGGGCGCCTCCGGGGCAGNNGCGTCCCCGCCGCTGCCCGGGTCCGTCGATTCGATGGGCGCTGCGACCGGATCGCTCACCGCACACTCCGCATGTGCACGCTGGTCACCAGTCCGATGGCCGCCATGAAGCCGATCATCGCCGACCCCCCGTACGACAAGAACGGGAGGGGGATTCCGGCCACCGGCATGATCCCCATGTTCATGCCCACGTTCTCGAAGACCGAGAAGACCAGGAGGGCGAAGACGCCCGAGCAGATGAGCCGCCCGTAGGTGTCCCTGGCCAACTGTGCGGTGCGGAGCACCCTCCAGGCCACCACCCCGTACAAGAGCAGGAGGACTCCGGCCCCGACGAACCCGAGTTGCTCGCCCACGGCGGAGAAGATGAAGTCGGTCTGCTGTTCGGGGACGTAGGCCAGGTTGGTGACCGCACCGTGGAACAGACCCTGACCGAAGATGCCGCCGTGAGCGATGGCATCCTTGGCCTGGGTCACGTTGTACGTGACGCTCTGGTTGGCGCCCTCGGGCGAGATGAAGCTGGTCAAACGCACGATCTGGTAGTGCTTCAGCAGTCCCACGTTGAGTGCGAAGATCACGAGCACCACGGCACCGACGATCAGCAACAGCAGATACCGGCCCGGCATGCCGGCCACGGCCAGCATCACCATGAGGATTACCAGCATGACGATGGCGGTACCGAGGTCCGGCTGTTTGATGATCAGCACAATCGGGAGGGCGGACATGAGCACCAGCCGGACCAGGTCACGGAAGTCGAGGCCCTCGGGCCGTCGCGTGCAGTAGGTGGCGATGGCGATGATCAGGACCAGGGTGGCGAACTCGGACGGTTGCAGCTGGAGGGGTCCCAGTGCGAACCACCGTTGCGACCCCAGTGCATGGGATCCCACTGGGGACAGCACGGCAAGGAGCGCCAGTACGATGCCCACGTAGAGCACCGTGCTGAACTGCTCGAGTCTTCGGTAGTCGAAGAGGGAGAGTGCGACCATCACCACCAGGCCCAGCACCAAAAACACGGCCTGGCGCTTCAGGAAGTAGCGGGGGTCTTCACCGGCAAGTGCGAGTTTGCCCTTGGTCGCCGAATAGATCATGACGACCCCGGTCAGGGCCAGCAGCCCGGTCACGCCGAGCAGCAGCACGTCGATTCGGGCAGAGACCTGCCGCGACCGGGTGCCAAGGGTTACAGGGGCGTAGGTCACCAGGATGCTCCGATCGACCAGGCTACCCCCCGCCCAGGGACTCCTTTCGGCGCGCCCGGGCCTTTTTCCGGGGCCTGCTCGGGGTTGCCAGGTGGTGCTCGGGTGCTCCCAGGGCTACTGGGACGCTCCCAGGGCCGCGTGGCGGCTCACCGCTCGCCACATGGCGTCGACCGGTGCCTCCAGCCCGGTCCAGAGGGTCAGCTGCAGGGCGGCCTGGTGCACCAGCATCCCCACCCCGTTGGTCACCGAGGCACCCCGGGCACGGGCAGCCTCCAACCAGGGCGTCAGGGGCGGCTGGTAGACCAGGTCCACCACCAGCTGGCCGGGGCCGAGCAGGGTGGGGTCCAGGGGCCACTCCTCCGGACCTCCGCCGCGTCCACGAGCCATGCCGAGGGGGGTGGCGTTGACCACCAGGTCGCAGCGGGCGGCATCTCCGGCAACCCCCACACGCCCGACCGCGCCGGCGAGGGCGGCCGCCGTGGCGCCCCGCTCCGCCGATCGGTTGACCACGACCACCTGGTCGGCCTCGGCGTCGGCCAGCGCCGCGACCACCGCCCGTGCCGCACCTCCTGCTCCGATCACCAGGCAGCGGCGCCCGGCCGGGTCGAACTCCCCTCCCCGGCGCAGTGCAGCCACCAAACCGGCTCCGTCCGTGTTGTCACCGATCATCCCGTCGCCTTCGTTGATCACGCAGTTCACCGCTCCGAGGCGGTCGGCCAGCGGTGTCCGCCGATCCACCAGGCCTGCGACCACGTCCTTGTGGGGCATGGTCACCGAGAGGCCCTTGATCCCCAGGGCCCGAGCGCCACGGAGGGCCACGGCGACAGCTCCCGGAGCCACCGTGAAGCCGACCGAGACCCAGTCGATGCCCAGCTCGGCGAAGGCCGTGTTGTGCAGCAGGGGCGACAGCGACCGGCCCACCGGATCGCCGATCACCCCGACGACGACGGTGGCGGCGGAAAGCCCCGCTCCAGCGGTCGGGGTGGTCGGTGTCGGTGGCATCCGTGCAGTCTGGCCCGGCTAGCCCAGTCCACGTTTCTTGGCCAGCGCCTCGTTCGCAAGTTGCTGCGGGTAGGTGTCGGAGAACGCCTCGGTCCCATCGGGCTCGACCACCACGAAGTAGAGCCACGAACCGGCCGGCGGATCGAGGGCCACCTGCAGTGAGGCAGCGGACGGGAAGCAGATCGGTGTCGGAGTCAGACCCTTGTTCAGGTACGTGTTGTACGGGGTCTGGAGGGCGAGATCCTTCGAGGTGACCGGCCCTCCGTCCCGGCCCTCCGAGTAGAGCACGGTCGAGTTCATCTGCAGGGGCATGTCCGCACCCAGCCGGTTGAGGATGACCCTGGCCACCGGTCCGAGGTTCTTTGCGATGACCCCTTCCTTCTCGACGATGGAGGCGATGGTGATCACCTGGTAGGGGGTGAGCCCCAGACTGGCCGATCCGGCAGCCAGCCCCAGTGCTGTCGCCTTGTTGTCGAACCGGTCGATCATCTGGGTCAGCAGCTGGGAGTCGGTCTCACCGGGGACCACCACGTAGACGCCGGTGCCCAGCAGCCCTTCGAGACTGGTCGAGCCCACCGGCTGCCAGGGCGAATGGAGCGTGCCCCCTGTGGCCACCGCGTCGAATGCACTGGCGTGGTGGCCCGGCAGTTGGCCGACCCGTTGGGCCACTTCGGACACCGTGAACCCCGGGGGGACCTCCAGCGGGAAGACGTTCGGTCCGGCAGCCAACACCGAGTTCACCTCAGAGAAGCTCGAGTTCTTGTCGAAGGCATAGGCGCCGGCCAGCACGCCGGGAAGGCTGTGGAACTGGCCCCAGATCCGGTAGGCCAAGGAACTGCCGATCACCTGCTTGGCCTCCAGGGTGGCCGCCACCCGGTTGACGCCGGAACCTGCCCGGACGGTCACGATGACCTGGGGACCCGGGCGTCCCGAGGGGTTCGCCTCGGAGCTGACCCAGACGTAGCCGCCGACGATCACCGCGAGGCCGAGGAGCACGAAGGCCAGCGCGGCGATCCGCCACACACGACGACCGCCCCCGGCTCCCGTGTCGCCCGCCTCCGCCCCCGGGTCGCGTCCGTAGATCTGAGGGACGTCGGGCCCGCCACCGGCCCCTGCGTCAGGGAACGTATCCTCCGGGTAGGGCACCGCCTCGCCGGGGCCCGCACCGGAGACCGGACCTGGGCCTGTTCCGGGGCCCCCTCCGGGGAGCGGGCCCTGGTCCTCGCCGGCGGCCGGGCTCACCGTTGCCCACCCGACCCCTCGAGCCACGCCGAGAGCATCACCGCCGCAGCGGTCTCGTCGACCATGCTCCGGCGTTTGCGCTCACTGCTGCCGGCGGCGGCCAGCGCCTGGTGCGCGGTCACCGTGGTCAGGCGCTCGTCGAAGAGCTCGACGGGGATCCCGTGATCCTCCAGAAGCACACGGAGGGCGTCGGCCTCGGTGCCTGCAGCCGTGGCTGCGGGGCCTCGCGAACCGTCGAGGGAGAGCGGCAGTCCGACCACGACCACGACCGCTTCCGCCTCCAGAACCAGCTCGACCAGGGCACGGCGATCGCGGTCAGCATCGCCCGTCCGGACCACCGTGCCGCGCGGCAGCGCCATCGTGCCGGCCGAATCGCTGACAGCGATGCCGATCCGGCGGGATCCGAGGTCGATCCCCAGAGCTCTGCCCCGCCGCAGCCGGGTCCCCCCTGTCACCGTCGCTCAGCCACCGACAAGAGCCCGCCGCGCCTCGTCGAGCGCTCTGTCGATGCCGCTCAGTTCCTTGCCACCGGCCACCGCCACCTCCGGTGAGCCGCCTCCCCCGCCGCCGAGGAGCGGGGCGACCTGCTTCACCAGGTCGCCGGCGTGCACCTGGCCGCCGTCAGCCTCGTGGCCCGCCGTCCGATCGGCCGCCACGGCGAGCGCAGCCCGCTCGCCGTCCGGGCTGCCTCCGAGCACCACCGCCCGGAGGCCACCGGTGCGGCGGATGCTCTGTGCCAGGTCACGAAGAAGGTCGGGTGCCAGGCCGTCACGGCGGGCCACCACCACCCCCTGGGTGGCCTCGGCGACGAGCGAGGCTGCCTCCGACTGCAGCTCGCGGCTCCTGGCCTGTTCGAGGGCCCTTTCCGCGGCACGCTGGCGTTCGAGGAGGCGGTCGATGGCCTCGAGCACGTGCTCGGGCTCGGTCCGGAGCAGGGCAGCCGCTTCCGTCAGCAGCCCCTCGCGGGCGGCGATCCGCTCGATGGCGCTCGCGCCGGTCACCGCCTCGATCCTCCTCGTGTTCGAGCCGATGGATGACTCCGACACCACCGTGATGGGGCCGATCATGCCGAGGGCACCCACGTGGGTGCCACCACACAGTTCGACCGAGTGCTCTCCGGCCCGAACCACCCGGACCCGCTCGCCGTACTTGTCGCCGAAGAAGGCAAGAGCCCCCATCGCCTCGGCCTCGGCCTTCGTGGTCTCCTCGACCACCACCTCGTCGTCGGTGAGCACCTCCGCGTTGGCCATGGCCGACACGGCCGCCAGCTCCTCGGGTGAGACCCCGCCATGGTGGCTGAAGTCGAAGCGCAACCGATCGGGGGCGACCAGCGAGCCCTGTTGGCGCACCTGGTCCCCGAGCACGGTCCGCAGCGCCGCATGGAGCAAATGGGTCCCGGTGTGGTTTCGGCGCAGCGCGTCGCGGCGGGGACCGTCGATGGCGGCCAGGGCGTCCTGGCCGGCGAAGATCTCACCGGTCAGCGTGGCCCGATGGGAGGTCAACCCCGGCAGGGCCGACACCGTGTCGTAGACCTGGGCGGTCCCCGTTTCGGTCACGATGGTGCCGGTATCGCCCATCTGGCCGCCGCCTTCCGCGTAGAACGGCGTGCGGTCGAGGAAGATCTCCGCCTGCCCGACACGCCCGGGGTCGAGGTCGGCCAGCACGGCCACCACCCTGGCCGGCGCGGCGTAACCATCGGGCCGTTGCCCGACGAACACCGTCTGGCCCTCGAGGTCGAGCACCGACCGATAAGCCTGCTCGCCGGCCACGGTCTTGCCGGCACGGGCCGCGGCGCGGGCCTGGCTGCGCTGGCGGTCCATGGCTTCCTCGAACCCTGCGAGATCGACTGCCAGTCCGGCCTCTTCGGCGATCTCCACCGTCAGCTCGACCGGGAACCCGTAGGTGTCGTGCAGTCGGAAGGCCACCTCGCCGGAGACCGACGCCAGGCTCGAGGCCAACTGCTCCTCGAGGATGGTCGACCCCGTGGCCAGGGTGCGGAGGAATCCCTCTTCCTCACGGGACACCACGTCGGAGATCAGCCCGTGCTGCTCGGCCATGGCCGGATAGGCCCCACCGAGGATCCCCACCGCGGCGTCCACCAGCCGGGGCGTGCACGATCCGTCGACACCGAGCTGACGGGCACGACGAATGGCACGGCGGATGATCCGCCGCAGGACGTACCCACGGCCCTCGTTGGCGGGAAGCACGCCGTCGGACACCAGCATGGACATGGCCCGACCGTGGTCGGCCAGGATCCGCAACCCGATGTCCACGCTCTCGTCTCGACCGTAGGTCCGGCCGGTGATCGACTGAGCCGTCTCGATCATTGGCAGGAAGAGGTCGGTGGCGAAGATGGAGTCGACGCCCTGCAGGAGGGGCAGGATCCGCTCGAGGCCGGCGCCGGTGTCGATGCTCGGGCGGGGCAGGTCCTCGGTGGACCCGTCGGTGCCGCGGTTGTACTGCATGAACACCAGGTTCCAGATCTCCACGAACCGCTCGGCGCCCCCGAAGGCCGGACCACCGTCGGCGCCGTAGTCGGCGCCCTTGTCGAAGTAGAGCTCCGAGCACGGCCCGCACGGGCCGGTGTCCCCCATCTTCCAGAAGTTGTCCTCCCCCATCCGCTGGATGCGCGCGGCAGGCACCCCCACCGAGTCACGCCAGATGTGCTCGGCCTCGTCGTCGCTCTCGTGGACGGTGATCCACACACGGTCGCCGTCGATGCCCAGGACCTCGGTGACCAGCTCCCAGGCATACGGGATGGCCTCGGCCTTGAAGTAGTCGCCGAAACTGAAGTTCCCCAGCATCTCGAAGAAGGTGCAGTGGCGCTGGGTCGTGCCCACGATGTCGATGTCGAGCGTGCGAAAGCACTTCTGCACGGAGGTGGCACGCGTCCACGGCGGCACCTCGTCACCGAGGAAGAACGGTTTGAAGGGCACCATGCCGGCGATGGTGAACAGCACCGAGGGATCGTGGGGAATCAGGCTGGCCGAGGGCACCGCGGCATGGCCACGCTCGGTGAAGAAGCGGGTGAACGAGGCGCGCAGGTCGTCGGCGTCAGGCGCCGTGCCGGGGGTCACGACCGGGAATCCTAGTTGCCCAGGTGAGAGGCTGATTTTGCCGGCGCCCGCCGCAATCTTCCCAGTGCCCTTGATCCCCGAGGCGAGGCCGTTCGGCGAACCGGTTCCCCGGGGGACGGATTCGGTGCCGTGGCGAACGGGGGCGCCGGGATGGCGGCCGGCACTGAGGACGACGTGGCGAACGGGGCCGCCGTGGCGGGATGCTCCACACCCTGGGCCGCCAGTTCGGCCCACAGCTCCTCCTCGCGTCGTTGCATTTCGTCACGGCCGGAGGACATGGCCCCCCGGACCCGGTCCCCGGCTGTGCCGGCCGCCTGCCGCGCCGATCGCCCCACCTCCACGACGATGGCGTCGGGTTGCAGCCGGGCAGCCGCCTGGTGCACCGCTTGGCGTACCTTGCGCTCCGCCCACAGCGACGACCCCGCGCCGATTGCGGCACCGGTGACCAGCCAGAACGTACGTTTCGGCATGGGCTAGCGCGGGCCCTTCCCGTTGGGCGAAGCACCGGCGCCGCCTGCCGGATCCGAACCCGAAGCGAGGCGGCGGAGCCCGGTGGCAGCGCCGGCCCGGACCGCGAGCACCTTGACAACGGGGTTGGCGAAGGCCCGATAGGCGAGCCTCGAGGCCGAGTCCACCGTGGCATGGACCGACTCGGTGGAGTCGAGCACGGCACCCACCCGCTCCATTTCGGTTGCGGCCTGGTCCACCACCCGGTGGGCGTCGGCCACCAACGGGACGGTCTGGCGGCGGAGCTCGTCGGAGACCGCCCCCAACCTGTGGACCTCACGACGCAGCGACCCCACAGCGACCAGCAGCCCGATGACCGCGCCCACACACGCGATGCTGGCCACGAGCACAGCGATCTCTCCGGCGGACATGATCAGGTCAGCTTAGATCGTGCAGCCCCGCTGCCTGGCCTCGGCGGGGAAGCCGGTGCCACCGGATGCTCCGGCGGTGCCGGCTGTCCGTCGATCAGGTCCCGGCCATCCCCACCACCGGCCGGGTCAACACCAAACTGCCGGTCGACCCGTAGAACCCGGCATCGCCGATGGCGAAGATGCCGCCGTCGGAGGCCACCAGCCAGTAGCCGTGTCCGGAGAGGGTGGATGCCATGCCGACCACCGGCTTGTTCAGTCGCAGCGCGCCGGTCGACCCGTAGAACCCGGCATCTCCGAAGG
>PLHF01000108.1 GCA_003138855.1 Acidimicrobiaceae bacterium
CGGGTTCCAGAGCTCTATCAGGGTGCGCTTCCCTTTCGTCACGTCCTGGCCTTGGCGCTCGTCATCCAGGCGGCATCGGACGATTGCGGACGAGCATTCACCCTGGGCATCGACGTCGATCGCGTCGACGAGTTGCGGTGATGCTCCACCAAGACTTCTCCTTCGAGATTCCCCGTGGGATCCATGCGGCGGACGGGGTCAGCCACCACTACCCGTTCGCCTTCTCCTTGCCGGTCGACTTCTACGACGTGGGACTCCACTCGGTGATCGTCGGCGACGAGGACTCGGATGTTGCCCACGTCCCGTTCATCGTACAAATGGTCACCCTGGACGAACATTGACAGGTGGAGCGAGCCACGAGCCATGGGCCATCCTCTGCCGCCATCCCCCAGTTCCCGAGGTTGGACAGCATTCAGTTACCCCATGTCTCGTTAGCGGGGTACGAAACATGCCTTCGGGCCGTGAAACCGCAGCTCAGGCTGCTGATAGGCCGGTTCTTGTCCACTTCACCGAGGCAGTCACCCGCCGGTGCGGTGAGGCGACAACGGTGCTCGCGATCGTTAGCGAGCCGCAATTTCAGCCCGAGATTCTGCGACGCGTAACCGGCAGCGAGGATCGGGGGTACTGCGTTGCTGCGGAACAGCTGAGCATTCTGGGGCACCCGGGTGGCAGCGGCCGGCGTCCGAACCATGCCGTTGGATGTCCCGTACGACCTACCTGCTCGTGAATCTTCTTCGGGCGGGTCTTACGGGACGGTACCGCTGCAGCGGACGTCTGTACTGCGCCGCTCCCGGAGCGGGTTCAGTGTACGGGCACTGGCAAGGCCGCGAGCGCGGCCCTGGCCAGTGCCTCAGACGAGACGCCAGCGTTCAGAGACACCCGCAACCGTCGGCATTGTCAGCCCTTGCTGAGCGAAAGGTGGACAGCGACAGGCTCTTGGCGCTCTCCTCGACCCAATCGGCCTTTCAGACCGTCGACAAGCTTGGTGGCGCGGAACTGCCAGCCGTACTTCGCCGCTAATGCCTGCTCGGCTGCGGCCACGGCATCTGCCGAGCTGGCCACTTCGCCCGTTCCCACGTACCGAGTTGCCGGCGGTTTAACACGACCTCGCATGTCACAAACTTGCACTCGAACTGAAGAGTTGCGCAATAGCCGCCGCGTCTTCCATGCCTTGTCACCAGTCGTGAACACGTAGGTCCCGGCGGCACCCGTGATCCACACCGGACTCGAGACGGGCGAACCGTCCATCTTGAACGTGGTGAGCGAGATGTACCTCGCACGATCCAATTCGTTCACTGCATCAACCCGTCCAGGCCATACGCTGACGGTATCACCGAGCATGCTGTCGAGGCTTGGCGTTACCCAGTCGATCCAGAAGAGGATCGCATGGCCAACCGGCCGAGAGCGTGCCTGGAAGATCCCAGCGGATCACAACCCGCGGAAGCGTTCGTCACTGCCAAGTGGCTAACCCTGGCTGCCTTGGGAGGGCGGCAGAAGGGACGAGGGCCCCGATCAGACAGGCGATGAGTTCCGGGCCGTGCTCCGGGCGGCGAGAGCTTCAGAACTGATGCAAGTAGAACGGGGTCCCTTGGTCATCGGTGCACAACGACTCCAGCCCGTAGGGTCGCTGTGCCACCTCACTGGCTTGGCCGCCCTCGTCCCGTACCCGATGGACCGCGGCTGCGATGTCGTCGACCCGGTAGCAGACGATCACTCCAGGTGTCGCCGGTCCGGTCTCGGGTTGGGTGGTCATGCCTATTTGTGGAGCGACGCCGGTTACCTGGGCGCCACCGGGGCGACCGATGTTGAATGTCCAGTCGAACACGCCGCCGTAGAACGCGCGGGCTGCATCGAGGTCAGGAACGACCATCGTCAAATACGATACGTCACCCTCAACTTCTCCGTTGTGGAATCCTGCGTCACCGGAGACGGTATCCCTGGCGGCCGAAGGCATCTCGTGCAGGTAGAAGGGGATGCCTTGGTCGTCGTGGCCCTCAGCGGCCATCGCGTACACCTCGCGATGAGGGTCGTTTATGGTACCGCCGTGCGCTCGGACAGCGGCGACCGCTGCAGAGATATCGTCGACGCGGAATCCGAGCACCGCGCCGTGCACCCGGCCACCGGTCGGCTGCTCACCGCCCCACAGACCCATCATCGGGACGATGTCGTCGACCTGCGCGCCGTGCTCGCTGTTCCCCGGACTGAAACGCCAACCGAGGACAGCGCCATAGAACGCGCGGCCCCGAGTCAGGTCTGGAAGTCCGAGGGTGATGTACGAGACGTCGCCGCTGCGAACGCCGTTGCGGGGACGGTTGGTCGTTTCGGTAGTCATGGGAGGCTCCCTTAGGGTTGGTGTGGGTACTGCTCGGACCAGGCGGTCACGCAGGTCGGCAGCAAAGGCCGCGTCCGGCGCGAGGGGGATGATCGGGGAGCGCAGCGCGTCAAACGGATCGGGCTGCGGATCAGGCATCGTTGCTCCCCTCGTAGACATGGCGGAACTCTCGACGGGCGCGCACGAGCAGGGCCTCGGTCGCGGCCACACCGCGACCCAAGGCGGTGGCGGACTCGGGGACGCTGAGTCCGTCAAGGTAACGCAGGGTGAGCGCAGCCCGATGTTGAGGAGCAAGGCGGGTGAGGACATCATGAGCGTGCAAACGGTCCAATTCCACATCCCAGGGGTCGTCGGAACTGGAGGAGGATCCCTCGACAGCATGGAGCAGTCGCTCCTGGCGAGCCTGCCAACGCCAGTGGTCAACCAGCTTGTGTCGGGCCACCCCGATCAGCCAGCCGACGGTCGGCGGCACATTCGTGCGAACTGCCGCCGCCGCCAGGAAGGTCTCGGCGGTCAGGTCCTCAGCCACCGCCCGGTCACCGCAGCGTGCCATCAGATATCCGTAGACCTGGGGTAGCGCCCGGTCATACAGAGTCAGCAGTGTGACGTCGGGTCGATCCGGAAGAGCCGTCACATCCCTATCATCGTCCGACACCGGCCAACTCCGACGGTACCGGGCAAGATTTGTCCCGGCAGCTCTCGATGCCGTGTCGCCTCAACATCCCTGACCCCACCCTACGGAACACGATTCCGCTAACCGATCCCCTTACGGACCAGTACTCAGGGCTCTGCAAGTGCCCCCAAATGTTCGACGTCCGGGACTCCAGGGATCGCCCCGACGTGCCGTTGGGGGTCACTCGCGAATTGACGTCACTTGTTTGGGAGACCTCGCCGGTGCGAGCTACGGCTCATCTCGGCTCCAATCGCCCTCGATGGACGAGCCGATGTCCTTGCCTCAGTCCGGTGCGGATCGAAAGCGCATTCATCGCCGACCACGTCGAGGTGGATCCAACCACCCGAACCCTCGACGTTCGGACTGGTTTCCAGAGCTACGTCATAGTGCCGCATCTTCCCTTTCGTCACGTCCTGGGCCTGGCAATCGTCGTTCAGGTCGCCTTCGACGAGTACGACCACCCGTTCAGTCTTGCGATCGACGTCGAGCGCGTCGACGACTTACCGGTGATGCACCACGAAGACTTCACCTTCGAGATTCCCCATGGGATCGGAGTGATGGACGGGATCAGTCACCACTACCCGTTTGCCTTCTCCTTGCCGGTCGAATTCTACGAGGTGGGTGTCCACGGGTCATCGTCGGTAACGATGATTCGGACTATGCGGTCATCCCCTTCGTCGTACAGATGGTCACCCTGGGACACGACTGAGTTCGGTCCTCGGGCTGCGCAACATCCACTCAACCCATGTCTCCTCCGGGCGACCAGAGGATCCGAAACCGCAGGTCATCTGGCCTATACCCGCAGGGCGATGCCCGCCTTCCTCAGCATTCAGCTAACCCATGTCTCGTGTGGCGTGTCTGAAATCGCGTTGGCCCGTGAATCCCCAGCTCAAAGACCTAGCGGGCGCATTCTGCTCTGGCGGACCACGACATGCTCAGATCGGTCACCCGGGGCCGGCAGCAGTGCTCGCTATGGCAAACGAGTTCCTGTGCCTCATCCGATGCGGCCCCATCCGATGCATACGGTGCGTGACATCAAGCGCGTTTGCCGCCTCAGAAAGCGGGAACGCCGCCCCTGTCCGGATGCANNACTCGCCGTCAAAACTCGGCTCACCGTCAATCATGACCCGCCAGGTCCCGTCCGTGCCGCCGGACCGGCTCTTCGGCCAATCAGGTGCGAGGTCGTCAGCCATCCGGTCGACGTGCTCGATCGTGATGACCTCTTTACCTCCGACCACGCCGATGCAGCGGGCCCAGATCGCTCCCACGGTCCCAGCCTCGATGACACCGCAGGCGGTATCGAGATCGCGCGGGGTGGGTTGGAATTCGCAGGTCTCGCGTATCTCGTCCAACTCCACTCCGAGGGCGTCGGCCACCATAGTCACGGCCGCTCCCCACCCCCATCTGAGGACTCCCGGGCTCCTCACTCCCCCCTGGTAATCGAGTGGCTGCCCGAACCCGAATAGCTCCCGCATGTCGAACTCAGACCCAGCTTGCGAATAGTTGGTGATCTCGAGCCCACGCACTGAGTACACGGTGTGCGACATGGACATCAACGCGATGGGAAACAGGTCACAGCCGAATCCCGGCTCGATCCCGGAGGAGTAGATGGTGCTGGAACCCGCACGGGTCGCATCGAGGATCGCACCGCGATATCGCTTCGACAGAGAGCCGCGTTGGTAGACGAGCCCGGGCATGGAGGTCGTGACGACATTCTTCCCTGCCGCCAGGATGCGACAGAAGTCCTCCAGGGCCTCCTTGGGGCGAGGACCGGCCGGGCAGGCATAGACCACACAGTCGAAATCCCTCCCGAGCAGCTCGTCCATGTCGCGGGTGGCAGCTACTCCGAGTGGCTCGATTCCGGCGAGCGTTCCCGCGTCCTGGCCATCTTTGCTCTCCGAATGGACCCACACTCCCACGAGCTCGAGGTTCGGCCGATCGGTGATCGTGCGGATGGCATACCTCCCGATGCCGCCTGTGGCCCACACGACCACCTTGTACGTCTGCTCCCCCGAGCCTTCCTGAACTGTCGTCACTGTGGTCCTCCTTCTTCATCCGACGTTCATGAAGGGAGTTGAATCTGCTGAGCCTGGGCGAGTAGCGGCGCCCGGTCAGCGTTGAGAATGAATCCCCCGTGAATCGCCTTGTCCAGGCTGGCGGTGTAGGCAGCAATGTAGTTACTCCGGTTTTGAAACAAACTCACCAACGTGGCCTGGCTAAACGGAGTTGTCTGCCCGAATAGCGAGCAGATCTCGCTAGTGCCAGTTGGCGCTGCGCCGCTGAGAGTCGAGACCGGAACATCGACAGCAGGAGTCCGCACGCCACCAATCACATTGCCGTGACTATCGAGGGCTAAAACCGCCGGATTGGTGCTGGCCAGACGGAAGGGGGCCGGAGAGGGCGGGGGTGTTCCTTCGTCTACCCACTTATTGAATGCGGCGAACGCAGCCTGGACGACAATGTGTTGAGGGCCGTCATTGATGGGAGTGGTGCAGCCCAGCACACTCACCGCCGGGCCCACAAGATACGCGTCGGCATGCGACGTGCCGGCTACCTCCCAGGTTCGGATTCGACTGGTGTTGGGCTGTTGGGCGGGCGCATAGCCGAGAGCAATGAGATCCGTCTGGGTCTCGAACATAAAGACCGGCACGCTGAGATCGGTCCGAATCCGCAAGTCTTTTGGACCCTGATTGGAGGTGATTGCCGATCCACTCAGGGGAGCACCGGTTCCGCCCCGGCTGTGGATGAAGATTCCGTCGAACGCGTGAGTCACCGGTTGGATGGCATCGGCGTAGGTCGTCAGGTAAAACGCCGACTGGGATTCGCCGGTGGCGACTATGTGCTTGGGCCGGAGATCGCCCAAGACCGTCTGCTTTGGGGCCCGAAGGGCCTTCCCGATTTGCGCGAACATGTCCAAGGCGTACTGGTCACCAGGATGGTGGAGCGTCCCGTAGCGTGCCGGCTCAGTGCCGATGAGGCCACCACTCGAGCCGGAGGTCAAGGAACCAAGGATCGGCGTGCCTCCATTGACGCCCAGGGCCTGGGCAGAAACCGCCACGTAGGCGTAACCGTCCCTCATGAGCAATGGGTTGAGATAGTCCCAATCGGGTGCTGATTCGCCACCGGAGACATTCATCCATTCGAACACCACAGTGCCATTGAAGTGCGCCGGATCTGTCGGTCGGCGTACCAAGATCCTTGTTCGGTAAAAGGCCGACGTTGTAGGCGAGATGGACCATCGGCCGTCGCTGGGTGTGGACGTCGCATTGAAGGCAGTGGCCGTACCGGAGGCGAAAAACTCTTGTTCCTCATAACCGTGGGCGGCGAGATCGGTCGAGATAGCGGTGAGGGGCTCAATGACGTGCCCCGTCGTGATCGGACCCGAGAATTTGGCTGCAGCTTGATACAGCGCAAGGCGCACAGAGGTAGAGCTCGTCGATGCCACAGCGTTCGCTCCATTCTGAGTCCCGCACGCGCTGGTACCAAGAACAACACCGATGATTGACGCGATTACCACAAAGGTCAGTCTCGATTTGGACTCATTCTGATTCCGGACTCTGTTACGCAGCATGGACAATTCCCTCCCTGACAAGTCCGTCGGCCAATGTAGCGAAGCCAGAGAAACGGCTTGGGCCCCTTCTGATCGACGTCTGCGCCTACCCTCGGTACTTCGCAGGCCAGGTGTTCGATTTGGTCCCGGCATCAACACTCGATCACTTGGTCTGACTCGTGGCCAGGAACGTGATCGCCATGCCGTGAACCGGAGCCAACATGATCTCGTCAAGCTGGAAGCTGCCATAGGTGCGCCGCTGTTCAAACTCGATTGGTGCCCCATCACGGGCAGCGATGGCAGCAGGACCATCGACCTCGGAGACTCCCATGACCACCGAGTACAAACCCTCACCCTTCTCATTGAGAAAGGCGGTGAAGTCCGCTGCCTTTGCCTTGGCTGTGTCAGTGGGCGAGATAATTTCGATGCCGGCATTCCAGTCAATCAACACGCGCACACTGAGGTCCTCCAGGGAAACCTCATGGAACTGAAGGCCCAACTCGCGCCAGAGCCCGGCTGCCCGCTCCTGATTCTCAGGGCGAACGCAAAATACGACATGGTGGAGACGCATGGGTGGCTCGGTGGTCATCGTTCGCCACCTAGCGCTTCCGGTCCGACACCGAAGCACTCGGCGAATGCACGCAAGGGCAAATGAGTGCCGGTGCGAGGTCCGTTGGCGACCCCGGTCAAGTTTCCGAGCCAGGTTCTGTGAGACTGCAGCATCAGAGCAGGTCCGTGATGGTTCTCAGTCCGGATTCGTAGAGGACTCCGGGCAGCATCCCGCCATCGATTTCGATGGTCGTTCCATTGATGTAGTCGGCCTCACCGGAGCACAGGAACACGCACGCTCGACCGACTTCGTCGGGTTCGCCCGCTCGGCCCAGCGGCACACTGGCAAAGTATGAGGCGCCATCAGGGTCATCGGCGGGAAGCACAAAGGTTCTGAAGTTGTCGGTCATGGTCGGACCAAGTGCAAGACAGTTGACCCGCGCCTTGGGACCCCATTCCTCGGCCAGAGACCGAGTCAGATGGTTAAGACCCGATTTNNCTCGAGATGTTGATGATCGAGCCGGTGCCCTCCTGGGTCTTCATCTGTCGAAAGACGCGGATAGCGAACCAGAGTGGACTGATCAGGTTCATCTGGACGGCGAAGGCGTGAAAGAGAGCGGTCCGCGCAAAGTCGCCATCACTCCTGGTTGTGCCCTGGATCTTCTGGACGAGTTCAGGCACGTCCTCGACATGCGGTGTCGGCACTGTGCCTCCCGCATTGTTCACGAGGATGTCGATCCGACCGAAAGTACGAACTACCCGCTCAACGAACTGATCGATGGCGACGTAGTCGCCCTGATCGCAGACCCATTGAGCCGAGCGTTCCTCGGCTCCGGGCACGTCCACAGCCGAAGGAAGACCGGTCATCGGCTTTCGGGAACAGCCGACCACGGTTGCTCCCTCGAGCAGGAGCTGGCGAGCAATTCCCACGCCAACGCCCCGGCTGGTCCCGGTCACCACCGCCACCTTGCCTTCGAGTGCTGCCACCGCGAGTCCCCCAGATGAATGCCGACGACGATTGCCACACAAAACATAAACCGAACTATGATTATGCGCAACCGGTCGCTCGACGACCACTCCACGACTTGGGGGATAGATGGCGCTTCGGGTGATCCAGTTCTCGACTGGCAATGTTGGAAGGCACTCGCTCCGCTCGCTCATCGAACGGCCTGACCTCGCACTCGTGGGCGTACACGCGTCCAGTCCAACCAAAGTCGGGCTGGACGCGGCCGAACTATGCGGGCTCGAGGAGCCGACAGGCGTTTTGGCCACCGACAATCTCGACGACCTCGTTTCGCTCAGGGCTGACTGCGTGGTCTACACCACCAGGGCCGAGACAAGGCCGAGTGAGGCCATCGAAGAGTTGTCCGCATTCCTGTCCACTGGCACCAACGTGGTGGCCACTTCGCTGGTCTGGCTCGTCTTCCCACCTCACGCCGACGCCTGGCTGCGGGATCCACTCACGCAGGCCTGCCTGGCCGGTGGCTCCACGATGTATGTGAACGGCGTTGACCCAGGCTTCTCCGGCGATCTTCTCCCGCTCGCAGCCCTAAGCCTCACGGAGCGAGCAGAGTCGATCCACGTTCAAGAGATCTGCGACTACGGCTCGTACGATGACGCCGAGTTCACCGGGGTGAGCTTCGGCTTCGGCACACCGCCGGACAACGTCCCTGTGCTCTTCCTTCCCGGAGTGCTGGCCTCGATCTGGGGCGGTCCGATCAGGTTGCTGGCTGACGAGCTTGGCGTCCAGATCGACGAGCTCCGCGAGCACCATGAGACCTGGGTGACCGAGGAGCCGATCGACTGCACGATGATGCGAGTCGAGCCCGGGACAGTCGCCGCAGTCAGATTCACCGTCGAGGGCATCGTCGGGGGCCGCGCCGCGATCGTGATGGAACACGTGAACCGGTTGACCGCCGCGGCTGCTCCCGAATGGCCGACGCCACCCGAAGGGCGTCCCGGCGTCCATCGCGTCGTGATCACAGGACAGCCGGGAGTCGAGATCAATACACACCTCGGCCTGGATGGTGTTGATCACAATGTCGCGGGAATCATCGCCACCGCGGCAAAGGTCGTGAACGCCATTCCGGCAGTGTGCGGCCTTCCCCCGGGGTTGGTCTCACTTCGGGACCTACCGGTCTCTCAGGTTCGGAGCCTTCTGAGGTGACCGGACGGCCACCATCGATTTTGGCCCGGGTCCAGCCGACCCGAAGCGGTGAACGAGTTCAAGAACGGGGCGAGCGCACCCGCATGGCTATCGTTGAAGAGACGATCCGGTGCGTCCTGGAAGAGGGATTTGCGGCCGCGAGCGCCAAACACATTGCTGAGCGAGCCGGCGTGACTTGGGGTGTTATTCAATATCACTTCGGTGATCGCAACGGATTACTAGCCGACGTAGTGGCATACGGCTACGAAAACTTTCGTGTGGCCATCGAAGCAGTCAGCGCGGCCGAGAGTGACTCCCACCTGAGGGTGGCCTCGGTTGTCGATGCCGCTTGGACTGCCTTCTCGGCACCTGAATCACGCGCCAGTCTCGAGATCCTCATCGCCACACGATCCAGTCGTGGCCCAAAGCAGATAACTGAGCTAGAGGAGATGGCAAGAGACATGCGCCGACTCGGTGCTGTCCTCGTAGGAGACGGCAAGGGGGCCCATTCCCTGGGCCGCACAATCGGAGAGGTCATGTGGGCTACCCTCCGCGGTTTGGTCTTCGCCCAAATGATCACTCGTGAACCGATCGAATTCACCGAGGAACGAGCAATCCTTATCGATTTGATTCAGTCGTATCTCAAGCATGGCCCTAACGGTGACGACTAAAGGAGACGGCTGAGAGAAGGTCAGTTGCTAGTCACCCGGGGGCTACATCCGGAGCTGTGAGGCTTCGATGCTGCCCATCAGATAGTCGGGACCATCACTACCTCAGCCTGTTCGGCATTCACAGCGACCACCGAGGCTCTGGGATTGGGGAGGGGCTTGCTCGCGGCGAATCTCGACCAAAGTCGACGACGCCCACACACCGGCTTACCCGGAATCTACAAATTAATTGAATCTTCGGAGATACGAATCGGTGGGTTTCGAGGTCTGCGGAATATTCGACTTTCGGGTGGGGGAGCCTACCCGTCTCGGCGCGGTAGGACACGGGTCTGCAAACTCACCGGGGTTCCATTTTGGACCGAGCCCTACTTGGGAGCGAGCCACCAACAAGATTCAGTAAACCCACGTCTCGTGAGCGAGGTCGCAAAGCGGGGAAGAGCAAGTCAACGACCACTTTCGCACAGGGCGATGCCCGCCTTCCTCAACATTCAGCTAACCCATGTCTCGAGCGGAGTGGCTCGCGCCCGATCCGAACCGAGAAATTCCAGCTCAGCAGACTAAACGCTTTCGACGGGCTCCGAGCGGTCCCTGATCGACACACGATGTGGATCCCTACAGACGGGAGATCCAGGAGCCATCACCCACGTCTCGTCGCGTAGAGCCCGGAGGCGTCCAGGACGGCCGCCGTTCCGAGATGTCACACCCCACCCACGGCGTCACCACCCCCTCTCGGAGTAGCGCCAAGACCGGCCCACCCGCGCCGTCCGGCGCCCCACGGGGAGCGCGTCACGACCCTGGGTGGCAACCGGTCGTGGAGGTGCGCCTGAGACCCGGACATGGTGAGGGTCAGCCCTGCTACGGCCAAGGGTCGACGACTCTTTCCGGCGAGAAAGACAGGGGTGGGCGCTGAGCAGGTCCGGCCATAGAGTGAGCCGTGCCTCCAGGTTCACGTCGCGCCCGCACGGAGGTTCCAACCATGGGCGCGGTACAGGCGTAAGAGAACGGGCGTGTCGATGAGGCAACGACGGGTTCGCATGGCCAAAGTGATGTCAGGCGCGATCATCGCGGCCGGCGCATTTGCGATCGGGATCGGTGTCGGCGCCGCCGTGCCGGCCCGGGCGGCGACTGCGTCGGCGCCCGACCTGGCGGCGTACATGCCGTGGCCGACCACCATCAGCCCCGGCATCCCCACGATCGGCGACCTGCAGATCGCGAACTTCGGCAACGCCCCGGCGACGGGGATCACGACCGTCACCATCTCGGTCCCTTCCACCATCACTCTCCAGGGCGTCATGTACTACACGTGCTCCACTTCGCCGCCGGGGACGTGCACGCTGACCGAGACGGTCTCCCCTGACGGCCACACCGTGGTGCTGACCTACACCGGGACCATCGCGCCCGGGGAGGTCCTCAGCGACTTCCAGGTCGATGGGGCCATCACCGCCCCACCGGTGGTCGGCAGCGTGGCGTCGGTCACCATCCAAAACGCCGGTGACGTGAACCCGTCGAACACCACCAGTGCCGTCTACGGCGGTCCGCCGCCGACGGTCACGTCCATGACCCCGACCAGCGGGGCGCCGGGAGGGGGTACGACCATCACCCTCACGGGGACCAACCTGGGCATGGGTCAGGTGACCATCGGGGGCGCCAGTGACACCAGCACCTTCTGCGACAACACCATGTGTACGGCCGTCACACCGGGCGGACCCACGACGGCCGCCGTGGTCGTCACCACCGTGGGGGGCACCGTGTCGGCGGGCACCTTCACCTACACCAGCACCACGTCGGAGCCGCCTCCCGTCGTGACGGCCATCACCCCGACCAAAGGTCCGGCGGCCGGCGGCACGGTGGTCACGGTCACCGGGACGAACCTCACCGGTGGCAACCTGATCTTCGGCAGCACACCCACGACCCAGGTGACGTACTGCTTCTCCACCTCGTGCACGGGCGTCTCCCCTCCCGGTTCCGGGACGGTCGACGTGCATGTCCAGACGTTCTGGGGCACCAGCACCGCCCGATCCGCCGACCGGTTCACCTACCAGTCGGCCACTCCCCCGCCGCCGCCCCCGTCCGTCAGCGGTATCTCCCCTGCCAGCGGACCGGCCGGCGGCGGCACCTCTGTGACCGTCACGGGGTCCAACCTCGCCGGGGGCAGGGTCGCCTTCGGATCGGCGGCCGCCACCGGCGTCACGTGCACATCCTCGTCGTGCACGGCCACATCGCCGGCCGGCAGCGGGACGGTCGACGTCACCGTGACCACGACAAACGGTACGAGCGCGACCGGTAGTGCCGATCGGTTCACCTACCAGGCGAGCACGCCGCCACCGCCGCCGCCACCACCGCCGTCAACCGGCAACCTGATCCCCGACCCCGGCTTCGAGACCGGCGGCGTCCCCGCCGACAACTGGGGCTCGTCCCTCACCCGCAGCGCGACCGAGGCCCACTCGGGGACGTGGTCACTGGCCCAGACGACCAGTTCCTCCAGCGGCGGCTGGGACCTCGACAGCAATTCCTCGTGGTACGCCCCCGTGACCACGTCGACCACCTACACCGCCAGCATCTGGGTGTGGACGACCAAGGCGCTCAAGGTCGACCTCAACGTGGACCTCCTCAACTCGGGCGGCAACTACGTGAACAGCGCCAACGGCCCCACCGTCACGCTGGTGGCCGGCACGTGGACACAGCTCACCATCACCGGCATCAAGGCGACCACCGGTGAGCTCTACGCCGCCATGGAGCCCAACTTCTCAGGTGCCACCAAGGGCACCGTCATCTACTGGGACGACATGTCGCTCACCAGTCCCTGATCCCGGACCGGCCGGGGGGGTTTCTCCGCCGCCATCCCCTCGGTTCGGAGGTTCCTGAGGCAAGCTCTCTCAGAACCGGACGTGACAGTCTCCCGTCATCCGGCTCCCACGGGCGCCTCACGAATCACCTGAGTCGCATGTGCCGAGGGCAATCGGATGATCGGACTTAGTTCAGGTCAGGGTATGGCGAGACGGCATACCGCCTATCGGTGAGGCAAGCTGCCCGTATGGATCGCTGGACGAGACGGATTGCCTTGCTCCATCTGTCCCCGAGTCCGGGCAGGGTGAGTGAGAATCGGGGCGCGATCGAACGAGGAACCCGGCTGGCCGCCTCCCTCGGTGCGGACTGGGTTCTCTCGGGTGAGCTAGTTGTCCCGGGATTCCACTTCGATCCGCTGATCGGAACCGATTGGATCGTGGAAGAGCCGGGCGAATGGCTACTCAGCTATGCGGCCTTGGCCGAGGAACTTGGCGTGTCGGTCTTCGTCAATCACCCTGAGCGAGAGGGAGATAGCTGCTTCAATACTCTCTTCGTCTTCGATACGAATGGCGCCATGATCGGCAGACATCGGAAGCGTTGCGTCACGCCGGTGGCCGAAGGCTGGTCTACTCCGGGCGATGATGTGAAACCGGTCATTGTGGACGGCGTGAGCGTGGGCCTCCTCGTGTGCGCGGATGCATACCCTCCGGAGATCACAGCCCGCCTCAAGGACCTGGGGGCCCAGGTCCTCATGTCTTCAGCGGCCTGGCATCCAGGAGAGTGGGGTCCGTCGGGAGAGTGGGAAGCTCGCAGTAGCGAATCGCAGCTGCCGCTTATCGTCTGCAACCGGACAGGCCTCGATGGGGACGTCAGTTTCGTCGATTCCCAGAGTGTGCTGGTTTCAGGAGGGCGCCGGATAGCGACGATGACGAGCGACGTTCCAACCGTCTTCCTCGTGGACCTCGAAGTCTCTCTGGACGGAGCCAGTCTGACCTTGGTTGATCAGCAGCCGATTGGGTAGGCTGAGCGATGCCGATCAGCGGGGTCGCCCGATAGTCACTGGGATCGACCGTCCCGCCCGTGGGTGCCGGTGGCAACTACGGGGACGCGAGCTTGGCCAGCCAGGTCCTGTCGACGGCGTCGTCCACGAGGTCGGCCAATCCCTCGAAGACCTCGTCCAGGGAACGAGTGGGCGCCCTGCCCGTAAGCAAGTTCGTGATCGCTGGCATCTCGGCGAGGCCGTGTAGATAGACGGCCAGCACGCTCCCGCACGTAAAGCCCAGTCCGTCGGGTAGGACGGGAACGGCCGGATCGCCGAATGAGGTCTCCCCGAAGCGGATCTCGTACCCCTCGATCGTTCGTCCCCCAAGATCGGACCAGGGTTCGCGCACAGAATCGGCGAACGTGGCGGAACGGTGTTGCACCCGCTTCGTCGCTCCAAGGGAGGTTACCGTCGGAATTAAGCCAAGCCCACTGGCAGCGGCCTCGACACCGTGAGGATCCAGGATGTCACCCCCCAGCATCTGGACGCCGCCACAGACGGCCAGGATCGGTGTGTTTCGCTCGTACGCGGCCAGAAGGACTCGATCGATACCGGTCAACCGAATCCACTTGAGGTCGGTGGCCACCGCCTTGGAGCCGGGGAGGACGATCAACTCGGCGTCGGCAAGATCGCTCGGGCCCGTTGCCCAGCGGAAGTCGGACGTCTGCAGGAGAGGCCACCACTCGTCCAGATTCGACGCCGCCGGTCCTCGGATGACCCTGACGCGCTTGCCACCGGCCGATCGAGGGTGGGGGTCGGCGCCGTCTTCATCGGGAAGGCCGTGTTGGACCAAAGGAACCACGCCGATCGTTGGAACTCCGGTTAGGGCCTCAAGCTGGGAGGGACCCGGCTCGAGCAGGGCAGCATCCCCGCGGAACTTGTTGAGGATGAACCCCTGCACGCGGTGACGATCTTCCTCGGGCAGGAGTACCCAGGTCCCATAGAGGTGCGCAAAGGCTCCTCCCCGGTCAATATCGCAAACAACCAACATGTCGGCCTCGGCGTGTCGAGCCATGCGCAGATTGACCAAGTCCACGTCGGCGAGATTGATCTCGGCCGGGCTGCCTGCCCCCTCCAGGATCACCACATCGACGGTGGACGCCACCCGGTCGAAAGCATCGGTCATGGCGCCCCACAGCCGAGGGGCCCGCTCCCTCCACGCCATCCGGCTCAGCTCCCAATCGACCTGTCCATCAACCACGACCTGACTCGAGGTATCGGATTCCGGCTTCAAAAGAACGGGATTGTGATCGGTGCTGGGCTCGACCCCGGCCGCCAGTGCCTGGAAGTACTGGGCGGCACCGATCTCACCACCGACGACTACTCGGGCATTGTTGGACATGTTCTGAGCCTTGAAAGGAGCCACCCGCACGCCCCGACGGCGAAGGGAAGCACAAAGTGCCGTCGCCATGAGGCTCTTTCCCGCCCACGACGACGTGCCAGCCACCATGAGCGCCTTCATCAGTAGGAGTCTGCTCCACCCGAAGGAACTGTGGAATGCCAACATCGGACGGCGCAGCGGCACGCAGCTCATGGGTGAAGGCATTGGTGAGCGAAACTTGCATCGCGTCATAGCGCTGGCGTGCTGCGCCGGGTGATCCCCGCCTTGCTCAGGATGGCCCATGCCTTATTGCCGGTTCACTGCTCGAGACCGTGGTGAGCGAACTCGCACGTGACCAATCTCTCGTCATGCTCACGCCCCCATCGCGAGACAGCCAAAGATGGCCCTCGGGTCATCATCACTGCCTCGGGATCGGCGAGGACGTAGAAGCCGTCGTGGTGAGGACACTGCAAGAGAACCCCGATGACGCGACTCACTGGTCGACGCGGTCGATGACCAAGACGACAGGGATGTCCCAGTCAGCGATCAGCCGAATCTGGCGGGCCTTCGGCTTGAAGCCCCATCCCGTCGACACGTTCAAGCTGTCATCGGACCCGCTCTTCATCGACGAGGTGCGCGACATCGTCGTGCTCTACATTTGCCCACCCGACCATGCCGTTGTTCTCTGTGTCGATGAGAAGACATAGGTGCAGGCGCTCGATCGCACCCAGCCGATCTTCCCGCTACTCCCCGGGGCGCCCGAACGTCGGAGCCTTGACTACAAGCGCAACGGGACCATCGANNTCACCCACCAGCTGACCGCCCAACATCGGGCCATAGAGTTCAAGAAGTTCCTGTCGCTCATCGACAAGTCGGTGGCCAAGGAACTGGTCGTCCACATCGTGATCGACAATCACTCGACGCACAAGACCCCGGCCATCAAGAAGTGGTTGCTGGCTCATCCGAGGTTCCACATTCACTTCACCCCGACGTCCAGCTCCTGGCTGAACCTGGTCGAGCGATGGTTCGCCGAGATCACCGAGAAGTCGGTCCGAAGAGGTACCCACCGCAGCGTCAAGGAACTCGCCCACTCCATCACGCACTGGTTGGAACCTGGAACGAGAACCCACGTCCCGACGTGTGGCA
>PLHF01000070.1 GCA_003138855.1 Acidimicrobiaceae bacterium
CCTCGACCCTCGGTCCGGAAGCACTAGGCGGTGTAGTCGCCGAGGACGCGTTCGAGGTGCCGACGGCCGAAGATCACCATCCGGTCGAGGCACTCGCGGCGCCGAAAGCGCCATGGCCCAGGTTCAGGCCTCGGGACCGATACGCGAAAGTCCTGTTCAGGGTATCCGGATGACATTGTCGGCACCCACAGCGCTCCCCCTACGACGTGCAGGATTCGAGGGTGGTGTTGATCCGTACGATCAGGTCGGCACGCGAGGTGGCCATGGACGGCCCGTACCAGGTGAGGTCCCTGCCCGACACCAGCGCCACGGGACAACCGGGGAACGCCTCGGGCCCGTCATCGGCCGCGAACGGGTATGGCTCGTCCGGAAGGAGGACAAGGTCGGGCGCCAGCGCATCCAGCTCGGAGCGGTCCAGCCGGGGGTAGCGCGGGCCGTCGTCGGCCGGCACTGGGGTGAGCCCGAGCCGGGCCACGACGTCCCCACTGAAAGTCCGGGTTCCCACGACCATCCAAGGGTCCCTCCAGATCGGGACCACTACCCGCACTGCTGGCAGCTCCGGTGGTCGGGCCCATGCTGACGAGGCGGCCAGCAGCCACCCGGGCTCGCCGGCAGCAATCACCTCGATCAGTAGACGGCGTAGCGAAGCAAGCGCCTGGTCGACTGATTCGACCTGCGTTACCCACACCGGGATCCCGGCGTCGCGCAGGCGATCGACATCGATCCGGCGGTTCTCCTCCTGGTTGGCCACCACCAGGTCGGGACGGAGTCGCCCTATGGTGGCGTGGTCCGGGTTCTTCGTGCCCCGCACCCGTGGAACGTCGAGGTCGGCTGGGTGGGTGCACCAGTCGGTGGCACCCACCAGGCGGTCGGGCACGGTGACCGCCAGGGCCTCGGTGAGCGAGGGAACCAGCGACACAATCCGACATGGGACGTTCTCCAGGTCGAGCGGGCATCCGAGGTCGTCGCGGAGTGTGGTCACGGTCCTCCCGGACAAGAACAGTACTCCTTGATGGGCGCCATCTCCGGGCCATGATCGTCCCAGAAATGGTCAGACTGCGCCGAGTCGCTTGCCGGCGACGTAGTGGAGCACTCCGACGCGTACGACCATGTCAAAGCCCAGAGCCAGGAGCTGACTCACCACTCGAGGAGGCTCGTCGATCCAGTGCGGAAACCGGAGCACAGGCACAGCGGCGAGTTCGTCCTCATCACTCTTGCCCTGGACGGCAGCAAGAAGGCTTGGCCATTCCGGGCTCGCGGCCATGGCCCGGTCTGGTCGCCCGGGTCCATTCCACGAATTTCCTGTTCAGGGCACCCGGATGAGATTCTCGGCACCCACAGGGCGCGAGGTCACCCCGGGATCCATACCCGTCGCGGCCGGTCGCCAAGGTGATGGTCCGGGCTGCGATCCCACTACGACTGAGTTCCGATGACGAGGCCCCCTGAATCCGGCCCGCCGCGAGCATCCCGATCCCACAGCTGGAGGATGCGAACAGCCACCAAGCGCCACCAGCACAGCCCCGAACAGCTCTGCGCAAGGACCGCGAAGGTGAGCGGCTCTTGAACGAGGGCCAGGACCTCGTCGAGCACCTCCGCGACCTCGATACTTCTGACCCTCCCAGAACCGCTGCCGAGCCCAGTACGCCGGCATGAAGAGCGAGGACATGAATCGCCCGCGCAAGCTCGAGCTCGAGATCGAGAAGGCCAGGCTGAAAGTGGCCAAGGCGGTCGAGCACGTCTTCTGATGAAGCGTCGCCTACCCAGGTCACCCTGAGCCGAGATAGAGGAAGCCGTAGCCCTCGTCGCGTACGGCCAGCCCGGCTTCGGCAAGGGCAACGTCCCAGTCTCCGGTCACGTTCGGATCGGCGAGCTGCATCCCGTGGTCGGCAACTAGGATGAAGGCCGTTCTCTCGAAGACTGCGGCGCGCTCCACGGCCTCGAGGACGTGGCCGATGCGCCCGTCAGTGTCTCGGACCGAAGCCGCAGCGATCTCCGAGTAGGGCCCGCCCTCGTGGAAGGCCGCGTCGGTCAGGGTGAAGTTGACCCAGCTGAACGTCGGTGTTGGCCAGTCCTTCCCGCGGTAGTGGCCTCCCCAGATGCCGCGAAATTGCTCGACGGCTGTGTGATCGATCAGCGAGGACCAGCGGTAATCCTTGCTGGGCCGGACGAAGCGCGTGGTTGCGTCAGGAAGTTCCTCTGCTGGCGGTGGGCGGTCGATAGGCTCGCCTTTCCGCATCAGGTCGAAGATGGAGTAGTCGGCTCCGACATCACAGGGCTCGTTGATCGAGATCGTCACGGACCTCGGTAGCCCCCGATGAACGGCGTCGTGCATGGTCTCGACGCCCGAGCTAAGCCAGGACATCGACGTCGACCAGGTCGTCGGCGAGTTGGTCACGACCTGGTTGCCGGTTTGCCGGTCGATCCATGCATTGTGGAGGATGCCATGGTGACCGGGGTGACTGCCCGTCAGGATCGCCGTGTGGTTGGCGAGGGTCACCGTCGGGAGTGAGGCAATCGCACCATGGCGATAGGCGGTGCCCATCTCCATCAGGCGAGCAATGTTGGGGGCTTCGCCACGGTTGGCGAGGTCGTACAGCACGTTCGGGTTCGTCCCGTCGATCAGGATGGCGACGACATGATCGGCTATTCCGGGTTGGGCGACGATGTCGCGGACGATCTCACCGTCTTGGCCGATGAGCCTTGCCGAGGACGGGGACCCTGGTGGTGGCGGACAGCCGAGGAGCTCGAGGACCGTCGGCGCCACGTCGATCAGTCGACAGGAGGCATCGACCATTCCGAGAGCCTGCACCCCTGCTCCGGCGACGATGAAGGGTGCTCGAGCCTGCACCACACCCAGTGACCCGTGCTCGCCGAGGTGGCCACCCTGGTCACCCCAGTAGTGCGAGGCGCTGTGCAGCACGACGAGGTCGGGAGCGGAGGGGTGGTCGAAGAGCTGGGCAAGGTGGTCGTACGCGTAAGGGTAGGAGTTCGACCGGCGACCCGGGTGCGGGGCGGCGATCTCTTCTGCAAGGCTCCCGAGATGCGAGGGGTCCTGCAGCGCTACAGGGTCTTCACCGCTGAGCGCCGTCGCTCCGTAGTCGAAGGTACGTCGACCGTCTCCGCCCGGACCGGCTTCGCTTCGGCTGAACCTGAGGTGACCGTGGGCAGAAGCCACCTCATAGGCATTGGGT
Organism: Acidimicrobiaceae bacterium; assembly: GCA_003138855.1. GTDB lineage: Bacteria > Actinomycetota > Acidimicrobiia > Acidimicrobiales > RAAP-2 > Bog-756. The sequence continues at coordinate 3,192 of PLHF01000070.1, forward strand.
GCTGGCGACCACGCCACGAGGTCCACGATGGGCTCCAGCGAATCCGAGAGGAGCACATCGAGTGCTCGCTCGCGTTGGTCAGGATCTCCCTTGGACAGCGCCAGCTCCATATCCCTGGAGTCTAGGTATTCCGCCCAGCGGGGTTCGGGTCAAGCTCCTCGACCGCAAGCGATGGCGGACCCGGGTCGATCTCGCCAGGTCTTGCGACTCCATCGAGCACGACCGACGCACCTCTCCGCAGCTGTGCCCGTGCCAGAGCGCGGCAGATCGACCATCCGACAGCACCTTGACCCGGCAGCCAGATGCCTATGCGCTCAGCCCCCTGCGGTGCCGAGTTCGTCAGAGCATCCAGCCTCGAGTCGCGACCACTGGGCAATGGGGCGTCCGCCCGGCCACACTGACACCGGTGGCCAGTCGGGCGAGCCGCCGTTAGACCGCGTGATGGAGCACTGCTGTGGCCATCCAGGCGGCGAGTCTTCCCACGGCTCCTGGCGTCCGTACACCGTGAGGTCCATGAGCGCGTAGCTGTAGTCCATCGCCTCTGCGCCGCGGCGGGTCGTCCAGTAGGTTTCGAAGACGCGGTCGCCGTCCCGTACGTAGCACACGAGGTGGAACAGGCCGATTTGGCGCCCAACGAGAAGCGCGTCGAGGTTGTCCTTGGCGGAGTACCACGGCATTTCCCAGCCCATGAAGTCGTGGTAGCGGATGCTTTCGGCGTAGGGACCCTGGCAGAAGACCGCGTAGGTGATGTCGCGAGAATGCAGGTAGGACAGCTCCGCGATCTGGGTGTTGACCCATGTGCAGCCTTCGCACTGCTCGGCGGCGGGGTGACCGGTGTGCCACATGAAGTAGTAGGCGATGAGCTGCCGGCGCCCTTCGAACGCTTCGAGCAGCGAGACCGGGCCGTCCGGGCCGATCAGCGTGATGGTGGGATCCACCTCCACCATGGGCAGTCGCCGGCGGGCCGCGGCGATCGCGTCGCCTTCCCGGGTGTGCGCCTTCTCCCGAACCCGCAGACTGTCCAGTTCGGCCTGGAAGATGTCCCGGTCGACGACCGTGGGCAGGCTCGCCGCGTTGGTGGCGCCGGCCGCCGGCCCGCCGAGGTTTGTTGGTTCATCCCTCATGTCTGTCTCCTCTTATTTGTGATTGTCAAAGGGGATGCCTCCCTCTGTCCCGTCCTACGACCCAGGCAAGGCCGTCCCTGTCTCGAGCAGGGTCTTCAGACTGGCGAAGACGGCAGGCCAGCCGTTTGAGATGCCCTGGAGGACGTCGCTGCCAGGCTCGAAGCCGTCGTGGACGACCGTGAGCTTGACCACACCGTGCCCGGTGTCCTCGATGTCGAAGGCGACCTTGGAGCGGGGTTCAGCCCGCCAGGCTTCAGCGGTGGCTTCGTCCATGCCGACCTGGGCGGCCCACTCGGGGGTGAACGTGTGCCAGGTGTAGGCCAGCCGGCGGCAGGGATCGGACTCGAGGATGACCTGTTCGGGGTCGCTCACGACGAGCCCGACCTCCTCGTGCGCCAAGTCGTAGGGCGAGCCCTTCTTCCAGTCCGAACGGAAGGTCTTCGCACCAGCCCTTTGGTGCCGCCAATAGCGCTTCGTGAAGGCGGGGTCGGTGAGGCCCTGCCAGACCCGTTCGGGCGTGGCGTAGATGTAGGTCGTGTAGGTAAATCTCGTCATCTGGTCGATGAGTGCGGCCATTGCCTTGCCTCCAGTTGTCGTGTTGCCTGTTGGGATTGGTGCCGGACCTTGGGGGGAGTAGTCATTCCCCGACGTTCGCCATCGCGACTTCTGGCGCCCGCGGGATCAAAGCCGCGTTGGGACGCTCAGTGCTTCGGATGACTAGGACGGCCGCGGGAGCGGCGAGCAGACCAGTCGGTCCGCACGCCGACTCCAGCTTCGCGTTCGGTGACGCCAGTGAGCGCACCGATGGAGATCGGGATGAAGGGAGTGCTGCCGGAACAGTTTCCTGGTAGTTGGGGGTTCTGCGTCTCCTTCGCATCATGTGACCGGTCCACCCTCAGAGAGACTCACCCTCTCCGTCTGTCGTCTCCCGGTCATTGGGCTCGCCTTTCCCCGTGCTGATCAGACTCCGCAAGCTCCCATTGATATAGAAGCTCCAAGCGCTCGAGCAGCCGTCGAAGCATTGAACGTCAGGGTCCAGACCGAGGTGCGTGAATCGCACCTCCGTCTCGCCGTCCTTCGGGGAGATGTCGAACCGAATGTCGGTGCCCGTCCACTCGGTCTTGTTTTCGACGAAGTCGAGAAAGCCCTCCTCGACATGCCAGACCACGGTCCTCCCCGGAACCAGCTCGGTGATCCTCTGCCTGGAGTAATGGACGTCCTGGTAGCGGTACGTGAACTCCGCACCCAGCGCGTCGGTCCTCCCGTCGATCTCTCCTGACCACCATCCTCGGACATCGGTGATGGCCTGGAACGCCTCCTCGGGGGTCTGGTCAACCGTGAACGTGGCGGTGAAATTCTGATCGGACATAGTGCTCGCTTCTCCTCGTGGTTGATGGTTGTGGTCCGGGACTCTCCCCCAGCTGATTGCATGATACAAGTCACCATACCGGAATGACTTGCATCATGCAAGTGAAAAGTGGGTACACTGGGGACATGCTCGGAAGGACCTACGACAACCAGGTGTGCTCGGCCGCCCGTGCGCTCGAAGTGGTGGGCGAACGGTGGAGCCTGCTGATCATCAGGGACGCGCTGTTCGCCGGCTCCACCCGCTTCAACGACTGGCTCAGACTCGGCATCGCCACGAACATTCTCAAGAGCCGCCTCGACGGCCTTGTCGAGGTCGGGATCATGGAACACGGCGCCGCCTCGCGGAACCCAGATCACTACGAGTACCTACTCACCGAAAAGGGGCGGGACCTGGCACCGGTCATCATCACACTGACCGAATGGGGCGACCGATGGTCCGCCCCGGCTGGCTCACCCATCCTCTACGTCCACTCCGTCTGCGGTGGTTCGATCACCCAACAGACCACCTGTGCCAACTGCGGCCGGGTGCACGACCCCGCAGAGTTGACGGTGCGACCGGGACCCGGCATGCCCCCCGACATCGCAGCCCGTATGGACGGGAACCCGAGGGGTGAAGCGCAAATGAGGTCGACGCATTGACGGTGCAGGAGATTCGGGCGGCCGGAAGGGGACGTTCGGAGTTCCAATTCGGTGTCCACCCGCGGTCATTACGGTTCAGGACTGACGTGATCACTACGGTCACGGTTTCCAACGGCTCGGAGTTGGGTTCATACCGACCGACAGCATTCAATAAACCCATGCCTCGCTTGCGCGATCGGAAACTGAAACACTGCAGGTCAAGCCCCCCTTCGGCGCAGGGCGATGCCCCTCTTCCTCAGCACTCGGTTACACCGGGGTTCCGGAAGGCCGTCTGAAAGCAGCACCAGCCGACGTTCCCCCAGTTCAGCGGCTCGGTCGGCGGATTCTGCCTCCCCATCACAACATGGGCCCGGTCGATCAGAGCCGTCGGATTCCGAGCTCGTGCGAGTGAGCACGACGTCGACCAGACCACCCTCAGTCACCGGACGGCGGGGCGAGATCTGGGCTACGCGTCGTCTGGGCTTGTCGCGTGCATGGCGATCATCAGGTCTGCCGTGGCCCTGGCTACCCTCCTGCCGAGATCATGGTAGCGCCAGCCACGATGGCACTGATGGTCCTGGCTGCGATCGCACACCGTTCAGTTACACCATGTCTCCTGCGGGGTGGCTGAATCGTGGGTTGAAGCCGTGAACCCCCAGCTCAGATGGCAAACAGCTGGCTTCTGTTCGTCATGGTTCGGCCATTGGTGAGCGGACGGGTGAGACGAATTCGGGTTGGTCGAGCAAGCGTAGCCAGGTGCCATCGGGCTGCCGACGAGTCACCTGAGCCCGAGCGCCCGCACCATCTTTCGGCGGAGTGGAGGTGAGAGCGATGTCACCGCTGACCAGAGTCGGCAGCGGTGGCTCCAACTCGAAGTGGGGAGCATTGGCCAACACTTTCTCCCACAACGCACGGATGGCGTCACGACCCACCGTCACCGCTCCTGGCGGGTAGGCCATGACGGCCCCCTCCTCATAGAGCGCAGCTATACCGGCTGCGTCTGCAGCGTTGGCACGCTCGACGAAGAGCCGGGTGAGGTCTTCTGGTTTCAGGGCCTTCTCGTTGTTCGACATCAGCATCCTTCTGTTCGGTTTGGGTCAAGCCTGAACGGTATCGGATTAGAAGTCCAACAGATTGTTCTTGTCATAGCTAGAATGTATAGATATGGAACTTAGGCAGCTGGAGTACTTCATCGCCGTGGCCGAAGAGGCCAACTTCACCCGAGCAGCCGAGCGCGTCCATATCAGTCAGTCCGGGGTCAGCGCCCAGATCCGGCAGCTCGAACACGATCTTGGTGCTGCGCTCATCGACCGATCGGGCCGTAAGGCCACACTGACGGCTGCCGGGGCCGCAGCGCTGGTACCTGCGCGTTCGGTGCTCGCATCCGTCGACGCCGTCCGCCACGCGGTTGACGAAGTGAACGGACTGATCCAGGGCCGACTCGTGGTCGGCATGATCACCGGGTGCACAGTAAGTGGGCTCTTCGACACACTGGCGTCGTTCCACCACGCACATCCTGGTGTCGAGATCGCCCTGATCGAGGACAGCTCTGGGCCGCTTATCGAACGCGTGCGCTCCGGTTCAGTGGACCTGGCGCTCATCGGGACAGCAGGCGAGCCTCCAACTGGGCTGGGCTCTGTGCCAATCACCAGCGAACGACTCGTTGCAGCCGTCCCTTCCGACCATCCACTTGCAAAACGTAAGCGGACCAATCTGGCTGAGATCGGTGCCTTCCCGGTGGTGTGCATGCCGGAGGGGACTGCGCCTCGGACCATGTTCGACCAAGCCTGCGCCTCAGAGAACATTCAACTGAACATTGTGCTGCAAGCCAGCGCCCCAGACGCCGTCGCAGATCTCGCCAAGAGGGGCCTTGGCGTTGCCATTCTCACCGAGTCCATGGCCGCTAACCACACGTCCCGGTTGAGGGCTCTGCCAATAGACGACATTCCAACACCAGTGGGGCTGGCTCTTGTCTGGACGACAGCACAATGCCCCGCGCTTCGGGAGTTCCTCCTATGCATCCACGAGACCTTCACCAAGCCAACATCCCGCCGGGTCATTCCAACTGGCGGCCGAGAGGCCCAGTAGAGAACACGCACCGACGCTCCGGCTCGCAACACTGCGTAAAGACGCCGGCCCACCCATCCGAAACGGGTTCCTGCAGAGGGCGTCCACAGGGCACAAGTCCAACGCGCTCGATAACGTGTCTCTCCCTTGGGAAGTCTCCCCGAAGTACTGCGACACGGGTACAGCAACGATTGCAATGTGCGCCCTGGGTCAAGCACTGATCTCAGCGTCAGAAGGCGGCCGCCAAGGCATGGACCATCCTCTTCCGCCACCCCCACGTTGCTCAGAATTGGGTTAACCCATGGTTCCTGCAGGGTGCCTGGAAGTGGCTTGGGGCCGTGAACTCCCAGGTCAGCGGGCCTGCCCGCGAGTAGTTGGCCAGGGTCGATCAATTGCGGCGTTTGGCGTGCCGGTTGAGATCACCCGGCGGGTGCTGCGAACCCGTCCGATGTGGCGCTGCGAATGGGTGAGACGGGCAGGTCGGTCGTCCGGGCGAGCAGGACGGTGGCTGGCGTGCCCGAGCGGAGGTCAGCGAGCCAGGCGTCGGGGTCGTACTCGACTCCGATCGGGTTGACGGCGAAAGAGCGGCGCATGAAGGCATTGGCGTCTTCGTTGTCGGCGAAGCAGTCGACCTGGAACTCCATCTGGTTGCCGTCAGGGTCGCCGTAGTACATCGACACCGTGATGCCGTGGTGGATGCACCAATAGGGGGTGATCCCTTCGGCTTTCAGCTCGGCGTAGTGGTCGAAGAGGTCAGCCAGTGAAAAGTAGGTGTAGGCCACATGGTCGACGCCAATGGGCCCGCGGTCGTCGGGGCCGCCGCCGGTCGGGTCGAGCAGGGCCATGTTGGCGAATGCGAAGCGGTGGTGCTCGTCGTCGTAGGTGAGGAACGCCAGGCCAGGGTCCTGGTACTGCACGCGGGCGCCGAACACGGTCTTGTACCACTCGATCATCTCGTCGAAGCGGCGGGTGCGGTACACGACGTGCACGAACTTTGCCGGAGCGATGGTCATGGCAGTCCCTCCTTTGATGTGGTTTGCGGTGATCAGGCGATCACGACGTTGACGATAGGCCGAAACGTCACGTTCGGGGGCAGGGCATCGGCCGGCATCGTGGGTACCACGTGGGCCGTGAACCATTTGTCGTGCGCGGCCTCGCACTCCCACAATTCGGTCACCCGGAACCCCCCGTCGACCGGGCCGGCGGCGTGCGCGATGAACCCGTCGGTCGACTGCAGGATCGGGAGCAGTGCCGCTGCGAGGTGGTCGTAGGCCTCCTGGGTGGTTCCGGGCATCTCGCTGGTCATCAATACGGTCATCGTGTCGCTCCGGCGTTCGAAAGGATCGGTCGGGCTCTGCCGGGTCACGGTACGCCGGTGCGTCTTTTGCCACAAACAATCTGTTGTGATCACTGTGATTGAGCAGATCAATGGTCGGTAGGCTGTGGTGGTGGAACTCCGCGACGTGGATCTCAACCTGCTGGTCGCGTTCGACGCCCTCATGGCCGAGCGAAGCGTCACGCGGGCTGCCCACAGGCTCTGCATCGGACAGTCAGCCATGAGCTCGACGCTGACCCGACTCCGCAAGCTGTTCGACGATCCCCTCCTGATCCGGGATGGACGGGAGTTGGTCGCGACTCCCTATGCCGAGTCGCTGGTGAAACCCGTCAGCGAGGTGCTGGATGGGGTCGCGGCGATCCTGGCTGGGCGGACGGAGTTTGACCCGACCCGGGCAGAACGCACGTTCGCGGTAACCGCCAGCGACTACACGATGATCACGTTCATCACACCGCTACTGGCACAGTTGGAGCAGGAGGCTCCAGGTGTCCGGCTGTGGGTCTCCCCGCCAGGCGACGACTACGAAGTGCGGTTGCGGCGCGGGCAGCTCGACCTCCTCCTCATACCTCGGGAGGTACTCGTCAGCTATCGGGACTTCCCTCACCAACTCCTGTTCCAGGACCGCTTCGTCTGCGCCGTCGACGCCGACAACGACTCGGTAGGAGATTCGATCTCACTCGAGGAGTTCAGCTTGCTTCCGTACCTTGCGACGTCGTGTGGCCACGCGAAGCGCAACTCGACATGCTCGGCATCGCCCGCAACACCGAGATCACCACTGCGTTCGGCCTCGCTCCACTCCTGTTGCGAGGGACCCGCAGAATCGCCCTCATCCACGAGCGCCTCGCATGGCTTCTGTCCGACCAGACCTCACTTCGGCTCCTCGAGCCGCCGATGCCCCTACAGCCGATCAACCAACTGATGCTCTGGACAACCCGTGCCGAGCACGACCCCGGTCTTCAGTGGCTACGCAGCCGGATCGTCACCTTTGCCGAGGACCGCGACGCCACCGAGGACAAGCCCGTTCCCGTCTGACCACACGACACAACCTGCCCATCGTTTCGGGTCCCGACGCGGCCGTACCCACTGACTGCGGCGAGTCAACCGCGGTGCCGCAGACTCCCGTTGATCGCAAAGACGACCGCAACCGTCAAGGCGTGGGCCAGGAACGTCTCCGAATCATCTCCTGCGGCCACGAACCCGCCGATCGTCGAATGGAAGCGAGACTGCCAACAGCATTCAGTTACACCATGGCTCCGGCGGAGTGCCTGATCAGTGATTTCAGGCCTTGAACTCCCAGCTCAGAGANNNATCTCTGGCTGGAGGATGGACCCACCAAGCTGCCCACTACGCGCCGCCGCAACCGAGTGGGAATTGTCCTGGCTGCCGCGTTGTGCCTGATTGTCGTCGCCGTACCCGCCGCCATCATCGCGTCGGGAGGGTCCGGAACTCACACCTCTTCTGCCAAGTCGAGCGAACCGAGCCACGTCGGCAAGGGAACGTCGGCCCCCCAACTCCTTCACGCCCTAAACGCCACGACCGGGACCGGTAACTTCGACGTGACTTACACGTTCGGCGGCCAAGATCCCGGATCGTCCCCCACGACAACGACCACAATCTGCAGCCCCTCGGGCTCGACGCCGGTCAACTACTCCGGATCAGCACCTGGATCTGCAACCCTGGGCACCGCATGCGCCAGCGGGGGGCCTTCAAGCAGCCAACCCGTCGGTGGAACGGCCATCATCGATGTCCAGCCGTTCGCCATGGTCGCCACATCCCAAGTGCAGGGGTTCGGGACCATCGTCCTTCGCGACAACGGGACTGACGTCTGGGAAGAGGGCGGTGGCAATTACGGCCTCTCACCCGGGTCCACCACATCAGGTCCGGGTTCGTCGTTGACAGGCTTCGCAGGTCTGGTCGAGGGCACCCTTGGCCCCCGTCAAGGTGCCCTGGCCATGTTGGGACTGGCCAGCCCCACCGGCTATCTCAATCTCGATCCGGCCGAGACATCGAGCGCCAGTCTCGTGGGCACCGGCACCGTGTCCGGCACTCCTGTCGACATGTACCAGATCTTCCAGACCCCCGGCCAAGGTGCTCAAGTGCCTGGCCTGACTGTCCAGGAGCAGCTTGCCGTGGCCGACGCCATGCAACTACTGGAAAAGCAGGGCTATACCGGATCGACGGTACGGGTATCAGTGGACGCCGCGGGCTTTATCCGAAGGACGCAGACAACCGACCACTTTGCCGACGGCACGACGATGACCAGCCAAGCTGTGTTCTCCAACTTCGGCTGCGCGGGAACCGTCCTGATGCCTGGTCAAACAGGTTCATCGGCACCTCCTGACGGATGCACCTCACCGGACAGCCCAACAGCAACCACCGGTCCCCCGGGCTCGGTGCCGCAGTCCACCGTGCCCAACTCGGGGAGTTCTACGACAGCTCCACCAACGACAGCTCCATCGACCACCAGCCCGTCAGACGCGACTTCGACGACGAGCCCTCCTCCTCAGTCGAGCACCACCTCGCTCCCGGCTGGACCCACGACCACGCCGACTACCTCAACCCTGCCAACGGGATCGTGAGCCACGACAGGTCAACGCTCCTGAGCTGAGTCTCATCCGGGGCCTTCCAGCGCGCTGGCCCAGCAGCGGAGACCTACGAATCGGTGAATTCGTCGGAGCGCTGATCGGATCTCACGACCGGATCGGGAGGCACTGCCGGCGGGAGTATTCCGGCAAGAATTGCCTTCCGGGCGCGTCCACCTGCCCGGACCGCCCGTTCGACCTCCTCGGAAGAGAGGTCAACGGACCCATAGGTCACCTGCTCGAGCATGGACGCGACCACGGCCATGTCTTCGAGGGCGGCATGGGCCTGATCGCCTCCCGGCTGGCTCGAGAGTTCGCGGACGTGCGCCATCGGGGTTCGCCACACGGGCCGGGCAACCCCCCGCCGCGTAAGTGCCCGGTCAATCGATCGCCATGTCGCCACCAGGCGATCGATGGGGGTCATCCGGCTCCGGCGCCGACGTGCCAATACCGCGGCCGCTATGGCGGCCAGAACGAGGAGGACGATGGCAAGCACGCCGTACATCCACCCGACGTGGCCCACCGGGGCTGCGGGGATGGCCGGTGGCGGAATCGTCGGGGTCGGGGTCGGGTTCGTCACTACCGGAATGGATACGGGCGGTTGTGTGGGTTGTCCTGTCGGATTGGGTTGCCCGAGTCCAGATGGGCCCAGGACGCCGGGTGGAGAGAGCTCGCCGGAGGGAAGCTGGGGCGTGGGCTCGAAGGACACCCACGTGTCTCCGATCAGTACCTGTGGCCATGCGTGGGCGTCGCTTCCCCGAACCACAGTCACACCATTGTCCGGTCGCCCGGGGGTGAATCCGACGGCAACCCGGGTAGGCAGACCCGACGCTCTCGCCAGCACGGCGAACGCACTCGCGAACTGCTCACACGACCCGGTGCGGGACTTGGTGAGGAAGGCCACGAGTGGGTCCATGCCGATGGGTTGTGCGGCGTTGATCTTGTAGTGAAACTCTCCCGAGCGGAAGTAGTCCGTCAGCGCTTCGGCCTTGTCGAGGGAGGACGGCTGCCCACCGGTAATGGTGACAGCGAGCGAGCGTACGACCGCGGGGATCGGTCCGAGTGCCGTATCCGTGCCGGGCGGGGTGGTAGACGGAGAGGTGTCGCTCACCGGAGACGGCACGACCGCGCTTACGGTGTAGCTGCTCTCCGCATGTAGGGGCACCGTGGCGACCACTCCTGAGGGCGTGACCAGGGGTGACGCGTCCCCGGACGCGGTCACCGTCATCGGTGGGGCCGGCAGGAGCCGCCCGCTGTACCCGGACAGGGTCACCCCGGAGGCGAATACGTGCGAAGNNACCTGCCAGTAGGTGGAGACCGGTGACTTGGCCCGGAAGAGCACGACGTTGGCGTCCCGACTCTCCACCCCGATGAGGTTGGTGGCGAGCGACAAGGCCGACGGGGCAACAGCCGGTACCTCGGGACCGCCGGGTGACACCACGTTCGACCCGGCAACGGCCGTCCATCCCGCCGTCAGTGCCGCGGCTGCGAGTGAAACACACGCGACCGCAGTCACCGCCCTCCGGCCATCGCTGAGTTCACCAGCGAAGAGGGCGAGACCACAGCCACCGAGAACAAGGCCGGCCCACGCGGCACATGGGGTGGGAAGGAGAATTGTCGACCACACCGCGACGATCACCGCCGGAACCAGGGAGAGCGCCGGCCAGCGGGTTCCGATTGACCGCGCGGCCACCGCGATGAGGCCGCCCACCAGAACACTGAGAAAGACGATTCCTGGCGTGTGGGCCAACGGCAGGTTGAAGGACACCAGGAGACCGCGGGCGGATTGGAGCGACGCGTGCAGGTCCCGGAGTGCGTGAGCATTCGGTAGTCCCGACCCGACGACGGCGTAGAATCCGGACCACAGCGCGCCCGCCGCCACCGCCACTACTCCGACAACCAAGCCAACCCGTGGCCGACGGGTCAGCGCGGCGACCACTACGATCCCGATCAGCGCGGTGGCGAGGGTCGCCGTGGTCACGCCGGTAGCCAGCCGGGCCACCGAGTACGCGGCCACGAGCGATGCCCCCAGCAGCCCGAGCTCCCGCGTCCAGTTGCGACTCATACGACGACGATTCGGGCCGCGCTGCCCACCGAGGTGACGTGACCACCGGCGTCAGCAATCGAGCCGGGATGCGGCGAGTGCTGTGCCAGCCGCTCGGCCCCGGTCCGAGTGGTGAGCACCACCGCGTCAGCTGGGATTGCCGGAGGACGTGTCGGTGCCCGTAGCACCAGCGGTTGCAGGCCGGCGAGCACCAACTGAGCATCGGCCCGTCCTTGTTCACTCGGTGGGAACGAGTAGGAACGACCAGCCAGCGTCGTCAGATGAACCGCTCGCGGCGATCGGGTCGTCTCTAGCACGCACCAGAGGGTGGCGGACACCAGTCGTTCGAACTCGATGCGCCGATGTACCCCCGCCCGATCGTCAAGAACGATGGACACCGTGGCGGTGCCTTCACCGTCGAACTGACGGACGAACCACGTCCCGTAGCGGACCTTGGCCGGCCAGTGCAGAAGGCTGAGCCGGTCACCGGCCATGTAGGGACGGAGTCCCTCGAGTTCGCCCAGCCCGTTGCCTGAACCCGAATCCAAGGTCGATGTCGATCCAACGACGGAGGCAGCAGTCCCGACAGCCGGGTGATTGAGTTGAAGCGGAACGGCGTGGACCACGGCGACGACGATCGGAGTCACGGGTCCCGGTGCGCCGACAAGTCCGAGTGGATCGTGGGCCCAGCACTGCTGTGGACGGAGCGTGAAGACACCACGCCGACCGGTGGGTACCGACAGGAGGCACGACTCCGTCCTTCCCGGTGCCGGATACGCAAGCACCTGAAGGGACGACAGCGACGGGGCCACCCACCGAATTCGGGTGTCAGGGACGGGATCGGTCTCGTTGGCACGCCATCCGTCTTCGACGCTCGGAAGACCAATTGACGAAGTGGCGGCACCGGCAGTCGCCCGGTTGGTTATCGAGAGCTTGACCTGGGACAGCGTGCCGGCTTCCACTGCCCCCGGTTCGACGTGGGCGTGAAGCACAAGGGATGCGTTCGCACGACCTGCACGGCGGTAGGCCAGCCAGGGGCTCACGGCCAAAGGAACGCCGATGACGACGGCGAGGGGTGCGAGTTCGGGAGTCCCGGTCACGATGGCTGTGACCACCACGAAGACGAAAGTCCCGAGGGTCAGGATTCCTCGGATCGTGGGTCGCAGCTCCCAGACCCTCATCGGTCTATCAATCGCCTCGGAGCGGGACAGGAATGGACGCCGCAACCTCGGCCACCAGCGCCTCGCCTTCCCCGCCAGTCACCTCCACTCCCGGGTGGAGGAGGAGTCGATGGGCGAGCGACGGGACGGCGGCCTCCTGCACATCGTCCGGCGTCACGAAGCTTCGACCGGACGCCACCGCCAGGGCGGAGGACACCCGGATCAGGGCCAGCGCGGCTCTCGGCGAGGCACCGACGGCTACCAGAGGATGAGCCCGAGTGGACTCGACGAGGTCGAGGATGTAGCTCCGCACAGGCGGAGCAACGTGAACGGTAGTCACCGCTTCCATCAGGTCCCGGAACTCATCCGGCGTCACTGAAGGACGGACATGGCGCACCGTGTCGGCAGGATCGGGTCCCGCCAACATGGCGTCCATCTGGGGCCGACTCGGGTAGCCGAGCATCAGCCGGACCAGGAACCGGTCCCGCTGACCGTGGGGGAGCGGCGACGTGCCGGTAGCGTCGAACGGATTCTGAGTGGCAAGGACAAAGAACGGCACCGGCAAAGCACGGGTGACGGCATCCACGCTCACCTGGTGCTCCTCCATGGCTTCGAGGAGAGCGGACTGGGATCTGGGCGACGCCCGATTGAGCTCGTCGGCCATGAGCACATTGGTGAAGACGGGTCCGGGTCGGAAGGCCGGTTCGGTCCCGTCAGGCCCGAGCACGGTAGCGCCCACCACGTCGGCCGGCAGGAGGTCAGCCGTGCACTGGAGTCGGTGGAATCCGAGTCCCAACGCCCCGGCCAGGGCCTTGGCCAGGGTGGTCTTGCCCAGTCCGGGATGGTCCTCGACCAGGAGGTGACCGCCTGCAGCTACACACGCTACGGCCAACCGGATCGTGCCCGGTGTGGTGGCGACCACCGCCGCGACCGAGGACTCCAGGGCAACGAACGTGGCGGTGGCCTGGTTGTCCGTCGATGGATCAGGTGCGTGGCTCTCCAATTTGGTCACCGTGAGCTCCTGATGTCGTCGAGATCCTTGGGTAGTGGCCTGGCTTCGTGGTCGGGCGAGTCCCACTCATCCATCCGCTGCTCCGCTCGAGCGTCCAGCCTACGGGCTTCCGGCCCCCGAATGGGATCTGGATCCGCCCCCTGGGCCCCCTTCCTCCACCGAGGCCGACCTGAGAGACTGTCGGCATGGCCCGCTCGAGGTTCCGATCGGTTCGCTACGACCTCGCCGCCTCCCTCGAGGTGGCCAGAATGGCCGGCTCCGCGGGCGGCTCCATCGCACCTGATCTGCTGGCGCCCGCCCTGGGGTACAGCGGAACCAACAACGGCGCCTACTTGAGTCGAGTGGCCAGCGCCCGCCTGTTCGGTGTCGTCACCGGTCGAGGCGCCCGCCTCGAGCTGACCGAACGCGGCCGCCAGATCCTGGCCGGGGTGGAGCCTGAATCGTCGCTTGCCCGTCGAGAGGCGTTTCTGGCCGTTCCCCTCTTTCGGGCCGTCGCCGATGCGGCGGAATCGAGCAAAGGGTACCTTCCCGACGATCTCGCCCGCTGGCTCGTCGACGAGTTCGGGGAGGTGGAGGAAAAGGCCCGATCGGCAGCAGACCAGCTTGTGGCGTCTGCCGGTCAAGCTGGGCTGATTCTGCGCAGTGAGATGGGGAAACTCCAGCTCACGACGTCGGTTACCAATTTTACTCCTGTGGATAACAGCGCTTCCCTGATCCAGGTTCCTCAGTTAAGGTGGCGGAGGGGCAAACGTTCATCGACAGGAGGAACGGTCGCCATGGGGGAAGACGGACTCTGGCTCGACGAGGAATCCGATCGTGGTTCCAAGCAGCCCCGGTCGTGGCGCCGTGCCGGGATTGCGGGGGCCGCCGCCCTCATCTTGGTTGTAGTGGCGGTCCCGGTGGCGTTGGTGGCCGGTGGCTCCACACCCAAGCCCACTGCGGGGCACGGCATCGGCAAGCATCCTCGAATCGGGAACGGCCAGGCGGAACACGACGTGCTGTCCGCCCTCAGTGCCACCACCGACAGCGGAAGTTTCGATTTCACGTATGCCATCTCCAGCACCCCTGCCTCGAGCGCCTCGCCGACGACCACCTCGACCACGGTCTGCCACGAATTGAAGGTTCCCGTGCCCACAGGTTCCAATAGCGTCGGCGGAGCCTCCATCGGGACGAATGGAGGAGGCAGCATCGTGAGTGGATCTTCCTCCTCATCCAGCGACTCGAGCTCATTCAGCGGATCGAGCTCCTTCTCGGTCTCCCCCTCCAACGGATCTGTCTCGGGAACGTTCACTCCTGAATCAGGATCGCTACCCCCCGGACTTCAATGGAAGACCGAGAAGGTCTGCAACGGACCGATCGTCGCTCCGAGCCCACAGGTAAACGGAAGCGGAGTCATCAACACCAATCCATTGGCCATGGTGGCATCGGCGAACATCGGCGGTGGACTGGACGTCGTGGTCAGGGTAAACGGCAGTGACGTCTACGAGGAGGGGACCGGAGACACCGGCCTAGCACCGCTGGCGTCCGATCAGGGATCCTCCGGCTCGACTCTGCCCGGTTTCGCCGGCCTCACGGAGGGCACGCTCGGTGATCGTGAGGGTGCGGTGGCGATGATGGGCCTGTCCAGCCCGACCGGCTACTTGGATCTGATCCAACCCGCCATCAGTTCGGCGACCGAGACCGGTTCAGGAAGTGTCGGCGGAGTGGCGGTGACCAACTACACGGTCTCCAACGATCTGAACCAACTGGCCGGAGCTGCCGGCACCTCGAGTGCTGAGGCCCAGACGATCACGTCGGCACTCGCCCTGCTAAGGAGTCAGGGCTACACCTCTAACAGCGCCGTAGTTGCAATCGACGCTGCAGGCTTCATCCGCCAGGTCAAGTCGACCGACACCTTCTCCGACGGAGGCACGGTGACGTTGCTGGCCACCTTCTCGAACTTCGGCTGCGCCGGGACCATCCTCATGCCGGGGCAGACAGGTGCCGGTGTGCCGCCTACCGGCTGCACCTCGCCCGACAGCCCGAGCTCGTCGACCACCACCTCGACCGCGGCAGCCCCCAACGTCAAGACGGCACCGACAACGACCCCGGCCTCGACCGCCACGACCGTCGTCGGCTCGTCCACGACCATTTCGAGCGGCGCATCCACTACGTCCACCGATGCGCCCGGTTCGGGGACATCGTCGACGACCTCGACCGCGCCTCCCGTCACTTCATCCTCCGCTCCATAGGGGCGTGTTCGAACGATTCAGCGACCGAGCGCGCCGGGCACTCGTTCTGGCACAGGAAGAGGCACGCCTGCTCGACCACGGCTTCATCGGGACCGAGCACCTCCTGTTGGGCTTAATGCATGAGCAGGATGGAGTCGCCGCCCAGGCCCTTTCGCAGCTCGACCTGTCCCTGGAGACAATGCGACTCAAGGTCCAGGAATCGGTCCAACTCGCTACCACTGGCCCATCTGGCTCTCCTCCGTTCACGCCGCGGGCGAAAAAGGTGCTGGAGCTGGCCCTCCGGGAGGCACTACAGCTTGGCCACAGCTACATCGGGACCGAGCACATGCTCCTCGGCCTGGTGCGAGAGGGTGAAGGGGTTGGCGCCCAGGTGCTGGTGGGCCTCGTGGGCGACTTGAGCCGCGTACGCCAGGAGGTCATCAAGATCCTTTCCGGTTACGAATCGCCATCCGAGGACCCTTTGGGAACAGGAACGAACCCATCGTTCGTCGGAGGATCGAATTCGAATGCCCGGGTGGTCCTCTGCTCATTCTGCGGGAGAGGGTCGCCAGAGTCGGGTCAACTCATCTCCGGAGTTGATGCATTCATCTGCGAGCACTGCGTCCGTGAATGGTCAGAGCGACTCGGCCGTGGGAAGTCAACCTTGTCCACGTCGTGGGTGTCTCAACGGCACGATGTAGTTGTCGCCGGGCAGCCACCCGAAAACGCCGAGGCTGCTGCGGCCGATATTCGAGCGGCCTTTGCCGGAAGCGGCACCGAGAGCGAGGACGGCGTCTCGGTCCACACGGTCGAAGGGGGTGAGACACTCGGTCCGGTTCTGGTCGCGGCCAAGGAGCAACCCCGCGGCATCGCACCTCAGGGTGCGACGGTCGTGACATCAGTGGACGAGATCGTCTTCATCGATCCCGGCCATGCGGCCGTGTGGTTCTCTATTGCCGTCGACGGGACGACCATGCTCTCGCGCCGCCGTGGCGAAGCCGTGGTTGTCGACGACGTCTGGAAGGTGGCACGGTCCACGTTCTGCGAGCTCATGGCATTGGCGGGAGTGCAGTGCCCCCCGGTGGCCGGATAGTCGCACCAGACGTTGGAATCAATGACTCGGAGTAGCCCTCGAGGCTTGGGCCACCCTCCACCGCCATCCCCTCGGTCCGGAGGTTCCCCAGCATTCAGTTACCCCATGTCTCGTGAGCGGGGTACGAAACACGGCTTCGGGGAGTGAAACCGCAGCTCAGAGTGCTACTTCGCCAGATTTGTGCGCTCCACTGAGGCGGTCACGCGCCGGTGCAGTGAGGACGACCCAGGTGCTCGCGATCGTTAGCGGTCCCCAATTTCAGCCCGAGATTCTGCGACGCGTAACCGGCAGCGAGGGGCACCCGCAACACTTGAACAAGACGAGATGGCATAGGCAGGAGCATGAGCGCCGGGTCCGGAGCATCAGGTGGCGGGACCGTCAACTCGACGGACCCGGCGGCGAAAGCTAAGCATCGCCACCCCTGTTGCGCAAGACTCGTTACAGCTTCTCGACTCATCTCTTCGCCTATCCAGCAGACTCGTCGTTTGGATGCCCTGTGAAGCTCTGCCAATCCCCAACTTCCATGGTGACCATTCCTTCATCGCCGTGCGGTCACTTTGCAAAGCGACTTGCCAACTGGTGTGAAACCCCAAAGGCCTTTCCAACCTTCGTGATCGACATCCCTTCCTCCTGCAATATGGCGGCGGCTGATGCGCGAGCCTTGCGGCGACACCGTTCGAAGTCGTCGAGCAGTTCGCTGACCTTTCTGCTCCAGGTTGCAGAGTCGCGAATCCTGAACGACTCACTCACGCTCATACCGCTGGACAGGTCATCAAGGCCTGCTCTGGTCGAGGCGCTGAACGACCCCATTACGGTCTCTAGTCGTTCGCTCGCCTCGACGTAGTGCCGGACGTCTTCAATGAACTGGTCTCGTGCCACCGTCATCTGGATGAGTCTAAGTGACCTCATCGTGGCACTGTCCGTCCGACTTCCAAGATGGAGATCGAAGCTCCTACCTTTACGGGACCTCATGTCGATTCAGGGTCGATGTGGCGACCCGCTAGTGGCGCTTGGCCGACTGGGTGCTCCCACTCGGCAGGAACGTGGCATAAGTGCCTGGTTGGGGGTCACTCGCGAATCGACGTCAGGACTACTTCCGAGCCTTCTGCAGTGGGCCAACGGACAGTGCCCACATGCGGCCCGCCGGAAGCTCACTGACCATGCTGTTCTAGTCTCGTTCTGATGCGGATCGAGAGCGCCTTCATCGCCGATCATGCCGAGGTGAATCCGGCTACCCGGACACTCGATGTTCGGTCCGGGTTCCAGAGCTCTACCAGGGTGCCGAAGCTTCCTTTCGTCACGTCCTGGCCTTGGCGCTCGTCATCCAGGTGGCACCTGACGATTACGGACGAGCATTCACCCTGGGCATCGACGTCGATCGCGTCGACGAGTTGCCGGTGATGCTCCACCAAGACTTCTCCTTCGAGATTCCGCGTGGGATCCATGCGGCGGACGGGGTCAGCCACCACTACCCGGTCGACTTCTACGACGTTGGACTCCAGTCGGTGATCGTCGGCGACGAGGACTCGGATGTTGCACACGTCCCGTTCATCGTACAAATGGTCACCCTGGACGAACATTGACAGGTGGAGCGAGCCACGAACCATGGGCCATCCTCTGCCGCCATCCCCCAGTTCCCGAGGTTGGACAGCATTCAGTTATCCCATGTCTCGTGAGCGGTGTAGAAAGCATGGCTTCACGCTGTGAACACCCAGTTCAGGGTACCGAAGGGCCAGTTCCTTTCCGGTTCACTGAAGCAGTCGCCCGCCGGTGCGGCGACGCGGCGGGGATGCTCGCGGCAGCAATTGTGCCGTCAGCTGAGCCCGAAATATTGCGGCGCGCGTATTCGATGATTGTTAGGTGGCACCCTTCGATCGGGGTTCGAGTCCCATCACCTCCACCGATGTTGTAGGAAAGACAACGTTTTCCCTGGTAGATCGGGGTTATTGAGCTCCATTTCGCCAACCGAGTCAATTGGCGATGTTCGAACCCCTTGAAGGGAGTCATTCGATTGAACCCGTCACGGGCTCTCACCCGGTGCCCGTCGTGAGGGGTCAATCTCATCTCGTAGTCAGGACCCGAAGGCGCAGCGCGCCCGGAACAGATTCGAACCGAAGCGGTGGATCAAGCACGCATGCCTCCCCATCGAGCGCAACGCCAACGGGCGTCCCAGCCTCCACCGTGAAGGCCGCTGCCGTGAAGTCGAGCCACCCTGGAGACCGCGGAGTTGCTCCTGTCGATTCCGTCGCAATGAGGGCGAGGAGTTCTCTTGGACTCACTACGCGCGCAGCAATGACACCGAGCACACCCCGATCGACACCCCGCCGGGTGCCCGGTACACCCGGACGAGGCACGCGGTAGGGGTTGTTCGACACCAGCATCAGCTGCGGTCCCTGCCACCGCGTCCCGTCGGGTGCATCGAAGCCGAAATCGAACGGCACGGCTCGCGGCGGAAGCAGATCCGGCAGCATCCGGGCGACCGTCTCCAGCTGGGCGTTCCGGTAATCCTCCGACTGTACGATCTTCGCGTAGGCACCCAAGGACGCGTTGTTGATGAACAGGCGTCCGTTCACGCGAGCAAGATCAATTCGACGCTCCGCACCCTGAGCGAACGCATCCAGGGCACCGACGACATCGGCGCGATCGACACCAATATCGAACGCAAAGTGGTTGCGGGTCCCAGCCGGAACACAGACGAACGGAAGGTCGTGCTGGTACGCCACTGTCGCAACGAGAGCCTGCGAACCGTCGCCACCTGCGACACCGATTGCGTCCGCACCCCGGGAGACGACAGCCTCGGCGATTCCGAGCAGATCGTCGTCGCGCTGGAGCATGACCGGCTCGATGCCACGAGTGCTGCATTCGCGGGCGAGATCGAGGCGTTCGGCTTTGCCGCCGCCGGATCGCGGGTTGACAATCAGGACAGGATGCGTCGGCCGCCACATTGGCCCCATCAGAGCCGACCGGAAGGCTCGCATGCAACTATCGCGTGAAGGGTCGCCGAGCACTGGAGAAGACTCCACGAAGGCTGACCACACGTCGGATGCCGAACGGTGCGGATGCGAGCCGTATCCATCTGCCGGTCTGTCCGCATGTGGTTGACCCGACCCTCTGAATGGCTCTGGGCGACGCGGACTTCAAGCATCCGCAGCGGGTACCGGAATCGGGGTCAGGTCAAGAGCGGCATCGCGAGGGCATCGAGCCCCGTCGGGCGCGCCGCGGCCTCGACCAACCGAAGGACAGTCGCACGGCCAGCATCGAACTGCAAGGCCACGTCACCGCTTTCCACGAGGGCCCCGGCGCC